>JAVEES010000172.1 GCA_030840285.1 Pseudonocardiales bacterium | reverse complement strand
GCCATGAACGCATCGCCGGCCCCGACCGTGTCTATCACCTCTACCTTCAGTGCGGGCACCGTCACGATCGATCCGGCCGGTCCGACTCCGTGGGCGCCTCGTGCGCCGTCGGTGACGGCAACGATCGAGGGGCCGAGTGCCTGCCAGGCCGGCATCACCTCGCTCAGGCCCCGGCCGGGGTAAAGCCACTCGAGGTCCTCGGCGCTGGCCTTCACCACATCGGCCAACCGCACCAGCTCTTCGACGCAGGCGACGGCTGCCGCGTGGTCAGGCATCAGCAACGGGCGGATATTCGGATCGAAGGAGACGGTGGCACCAGCCCCGCGCCGCCGAGCCAGGTGCTTGCCGATCACCGAAGCGCCAGGCTCGGTCCACGAGGCCAGCGAGCCGGTGTGGATCCACCCGCCGTCCTTGGGAGCCCGGTCGAGCTCGGAGGCCGTCCACTGCCAGTCCGCGGTGCCATTGAGATAGAAGTCGTAGGTGGCGTTGCGCTGCTCGTCCAGCCCCACGATCGCAAGCGTGCTCGGCTCCGGTGCATCGATCGCTAGGGATAGGTCAACCCCGTTGGCTTCGGCGTGCGCCCGCAGTTGCCGTCCGAACGCGTCGCGCGAGAGGCGCGCCTGCAGCGCTGTCGGCCGGCCGAGCCTGGCCAGCCCGATAGCGACGTTGTAAGGACTGCCGCCGGGATGGGCAAGATAGGCCTGCGGCCCGGGTCGCTGCGCCGACTCGCGGTCCGCAACCAGGTCGATCAGGGCCTCACCGATCAC
The DNA here is from genome assembly GCA_030840285.1 of Pseudonocardiales bacterium. Lineage (GTDB taxonomy): Bacteria > Actinomycetota > Actinomycetes > Mycobacteriales > Jatrophihabitantaceae > Jatrophihabitans_A. The sequence goes on along the minus strand of JAVEES010000172.1, from coordinate 21,749 downwards.
GCACACCATGGCGCGACGTTATCGTGCTCGGGTGACTGTGATGCTCATCGACTCGGCCAGTATGTACTTCCGAGCGTTTTACGGCGTGCCCGAGTCGGTGACGTCTCCGGACGGTATGCCTGTGAACGCGGTCCGTGGTTTCACCGACATGATGTCAACCCTGTTGAGCAAGTACCGACCGACCCATTTCGTGGCGTGCCTGGACAACGACTGGCGCCCAGCATTCCGGGTTGCTCTGGTGCCCTCGTACAAGGCGCATCGAGTCGCAGTGCCGACACCGAAGGGTCAGCCCGATATCGAGGAGATACCTGACCTGTTGACCCCCCAGGTCCCGGTACTGCTCGCGGTCCTCAAGGCGGCCGGGCTGTGCTCGGTCGGCGCGGACGGCTATGAAGCCGACGACGTGATAGCAACGCTGGCCAACCGGCACGACCAGCGAGGTGAGCGGGTGGACGTGGTGTCGGGCGATCGCGACCTCATCGGCGTGGTCACCGAGCGAGTGCGGTTGCTCTACACCGGACGAGGCGTTGCCAAGCTCGAGGAGCTGACGCCGCAGGCCGTCGTGGAGAAGTACGGCATTCCCAGCGAGCTCTATCCCGATTTCGCCGTGCTGCGAGGCGATCCCTCCGACGGCCTGCCCGGCGTTCCCGGCATCGGAGAGAAGACGGCGGCGATCGCGGTCACCAAGTTCGGATCGGTTGAGAAGATCCTCGACGTCGCCAGATCGGCGGACAACGCAATGAGCCCGACGATCCGAACAAGGGTGCTGGCCGCGGCCGACTACCTGGCAGTGGCGGCAGACGTCGTCCGGGGCCAGCGTGATCTTCAGATCGCCGAGCTGTCCTGCGCCATACCGGCGGTGCCCGCCGACGCCGAGATGCTGGAGGCGCTGGCCGAGCGGTTCGGGCTGGCGAGCTCGATCGGGCGCCTGCGCACCGCCCTGGCGGCCGTCGGCAGTTGAGCTCAGATCTGCTGCGCGATGACGCCCCGTCGCAGGGCGCTGACGGCGGCACCGGCCGTTGCGCGCATGCGTGGGTCGATCGCATCGGCTCTGGAAAGTTGCTCGAGCAGATCGAGCAGTTGGCGCATCCAGCGGACGAAATCGCCGGCCGGCAGCGTCGAGCCGTCTTCAGACATCGACGTCAGGACCTTGTCGAGCGAATCGCCGCGAGCCCAGCGGTAGCTCGCCCAGACGAAACCGAGGTCGGGCTCGCCCGTCACCGGAAGGTCGTATTCGGCTTCTTGCTCGGTGAGCTCACCCCAGAGCCGGACGGTGCTCGCCAACGCCTCACGCACCGCACCCGGCGGCAACTTCGGCGCGGCGGCATCATCGCGGCGCGCTTCGTAGACCATCGAGGAGCACACTGCTGCCAGCTCCGCCGGATTCAGTTGTGCCCAGGCGTTGCCACGCAGGCATTCAGCGATCAGCAGATCCCGTTCGGACCAGATCCGGGATAGTTGCCGGCCGGCGTCGGTGATCTTTTCTTCGTCACCTTCGGGACGCATGTAGCCCCGCTCAGTCAGCAGCGCGCAGATCCGGTCGAAGATCCGCGACAGCGAGTGGGTGCGGCCCTCGGCCTTGCGGCGCAGCGCCTCGGTCTCTTTCAGAAGCCGTTGGTGGCGCTCTGCCCACCGGGCATGTTCCTCCCGGTCATGACAGCCATGGCAGGGATGCGCCCGCAGCGCGGCCCGGAGATCGGCCAGCTGCTGGTCGTCTGCCGCGGCACTGCGGTGGCGCCGGCGCCCGCCCGGTTCGGCGGCTATCCGAAGATTGCGGATCGAGGATGCCAGGTCACGGCGGGCGGTCGGATTGCGGTGGTTGAAGTGCTTGGGCACCGTGAGCTTGGCCAGGATCTCCGCCGCCGTCGGGAAGTCGACAATGCTGACCCGTCCGGCCCATCGGTCTTCGGTGAGCACCATCGGGCGCGCATCGGCGAGCGGCGAGGTGCCCGGATCGAGGACCACCGCCAGGCCGGCGCGCCGACCGGCCGGGATCCGGATGACGTCACCGATGGTCAGGTCCTCCAGCGACTGCGCGACCGATGCCCTGCGCTGGGCCGCACCTCGCTTGGCCAGCGACGTCTCGCGGTCCTTGATCTGCTGCCGGATCGCCGCGTACTCGGCGAAGTCTCCGAGGTGACACGACATCTTCTGCGACAGCTCGGCAAGCACGTGCTCGTTTCGGGCGATCTGGCGCTTGATCCCCACCACGGAGCGGTCGGCCTGGAACTGTGCGAACGAGGATTCCAGCAGTTCGCGCGCAGTCTCGCGCCCAACCTGGGAGACCAGGTTGATCGCCATGTTGTAGGACGGGCGGAAGGACGAGCGCAGCGGGTAAGTCCGTGTGGAGGCGAGCCCGGCAACCTGTTCCGGATCTACCTCGGGGCTCCACAGCACGACCGCGTGGCCTTCGATGTCGATGCCGCGCCGCCCCGCGCGTCCGGTGAGCTGGGTGTACTCCCCCGCGGTCAGATCGACGTGTCCCTCGCCGTTGAACTTCACGAGCCGCTCCAGCAGCACGGTCCGGGCCGGCATGTTGATGCCCAGCGCCAGCGTCTCGGTGGCGAACACCATCCGGACCAGGCCACGGACGAACAGATCCTCGACCGTCTCCTTGAAGGCGGGAATCAGGCCGGCGTGGTGTGCTGCCAGACCGCGCTGCAGCCCCTCCAGCCATTCCCAGTAGCCCAGCACGTCCAGGTCTTCCGAGGCCAGCGATGCGGTCCGCTGCTCGGCGATCTGGCGGATCTCCTCACGTTCGTCGTCCGTCGTGAGCCTCACGCCCGCGTACACGCACTGCCGGACCGCGGCGTCACAGCCGGCCCGGCTGAAGATGAAGGTGATCGCCGGCAGCAGGCCTTCACGGTCTAGCCGGTTGATCACGTCCGCGCGATGCGGCGGTCGCCAGCGTGGCCCGCGCCCCCGTTGCTGATCGCGTCCGCCGGGTCGGCCGCCGAAATCACCGAAGCGCTGCTGCTCTCGCACGTAGCGGCGAAGGTCCGGGTTCACCGCGATCTTCGGCGCGACCGGGTCCGGTTCGTCGACGCTGAACAGGTCGAACATCCGGTTGCCGACCAGCATGTGCTGCCATAACGGCACCGGCCGCTGCTCGTGGACGATGACGGTGGTGTGACCTCTGACCTCGACGAGCCAGTCCCCGAATTCCTCGGCGTTGGAGACAGTTGCCGACAACGAGACCAGGCGAACGGCGTCGGGCAGATGAATGATGACTTCTTCCCAGACGGCCCCCCGGAACCGGTCCCCGAGGTAGTGGACCTCGTCCATCACGACGTAGCCAAGTCCGGCCAGCTGGTCGCTGCCGACATAGAGCATGTTGCGAAGCACCTCGGTCGTCATCACGACGATCGGCGCGTTGGCATTGATCGCATTGTCGCCGGTCAGCAGCCCGACCTGATCGACGCCGTAGCGGGCGACCAGATCGTTGAACTTCTGGTTGGACAGTGCCTTGATGGGCGTCGTGTAGAAGCATTTCTGCCGCTGAGCCAGCGCGAGGTGGATCGCGAACTCGCCGACGACGGTCTTTCCGGCGCCCGTCGGCGCGCAGACCAGGACGCCGTAGCCGTCCTCCAGCGCCTGGGCCGCGTCGAGCTGAAACGGGTCGAGGTCGAAGGGGTAGCCGGCGCGAAAGTCTTGCAGGGTCGGGTACCGCGTTCGCTTGCGGGATTGCGCATATCGTTCCGCCGGCGAAGACATGGATCCACCCTACGGCGCTCGTCCGCGGCAGAACCTGACCGTCGGGTTCCGTGAGCTTTCCTCCGGCGCGCTGTGCCGGATCGGAGCATGTGACGCCGGACACTGCTAGCGTCGAGGTAAGCGTTTTACCCGTCGTGGAGGTGCGGAAATGTTGATTGGCGATCTGTTGAAGCACAAGGGCGGATCCGTGGTCACGATTGCGCCGGACGACACGATCCCGACGGTGTTGGCCTCCCTTGCCGAGCATCACATCGGCGCCGTAGTGGTTCTCGACGGGCAGGACATCGTCGGCATCATCTCCGAGCGTGACGTGGTGCGCGCGCTGCACAGCCTCGGTGAGGACGTCCTGCAGCGACGCGTGCGAGACCTGATGACAACGACGGTCGTCAGCGCCTCGCCGGAGGACCCAGTGGAGCGCATCGCAGGCTTGATGACCGATCACCGGGTCCGCCACATGCCCGTTCTGGAGGACGGCAGGCTGACCGGCATCGTCACGATCGGCGACGTGGTGGCGGCGCGCATCCGGCAGCTCGAGCAGGATCGTGGCCAGCTGGAGCACTACATCACGCAGGGTCGCTGAAGCCCGTCAGGGCCTCGGGGTCAGGCCGAGCGGGGTCGGCCCGATAGGCACCAGCACGGGCAACGCGCCCGGCACGCACACCGTCCGCAGGGGCAACGGACCGACCCGCTCGCCGTCCGCGTAGGCCACCGTATCCGCCGCCGAGATGGTGATTTCCCGCGCGCGATACTGCGAGACCGCCGGGTGGCCGATGTGTCCAGCGGTTGGCAGCTTCGGAGCGAGCCGGGCCAAGGTCGTCCGGCTAACCGTCCCGACGACGGTCACATCGAAAACGCCGTCGTCCATCCGCGCTGTGGGAGTCATCAGCTTGCCTCCCCCGTACTGCGGCCCGTTGCCGATCGCGACCAAGGTGACAGGTGATTCGAGCTCGCGCTCGTCCAACCGCATGCTCAGCCGCCTCGTTCGCAGATGCAGTAACTCGGCCGCGATCGCCAGGTCGTAGCGGCGCTTTCCGGCCGGCCAGCTCATGGCGTTGGCCCGCTCGTTCACCGCGGAATCGAAGCCCGCGTAGAGCATGGTCACCCACCAACGGCCCACGGCTGTGGGCGACACCGGCACCGCGTCGCAGTGGCCGAGATCCACCCGCCGCACGGAGCCGGCCAGCAGCGCCGCGAGCAGTGAATCGGCGGCGCGCAACGGGTCCGGGTCCACGCCCAGCGCGGTGGCGGTGTCGTTGCCGGTACCTGCGGGGATGATGCCTAGCGGTATGTCACCCTCGGCAAGGGCGTTCACCGCGAGATGAACGATGCCGTCCCCGCCACAGACGACGACGGCATCCGCGCCGTCAGCAGCGTGTGCGAGCAAGGCCACCGATTCAGCCTGGCTGCGTCCGGACAGCACCCGCACCTCGGCGGCCGAAGCAAGGTGTTCAGCGACCTGCGTGCCTACTGCCACCGCCGCGCCCTTGTTGGACGCCGGATTCACGACCAGGGTGATCCGTGGCCGCGACCGGTTCACGGCAGTTCGTTCCACTCCGACCCGCCTGGGCCGGACGTGTGGGCCGGCAGTTGTTCGGGGAACGGATCGATCTGGGATGCGACGTCGTCGGGCAGTTGCTCGGCCTCTTCGGCAATCTGGCGTCGTGCGCGGCGCCGATCGTTGAGGAATGCGAACAGCACGGCGGCCTCGAACAGGATGCACATCGGAATGGCCATCGCCACCATGGTGAACGGATCCGTCGAGGGCGTGGCCACTGCCGCGAACACGAAGACCAGGAACACGCCGAGGCGCTGCCCTCGCTTGAGGATCGAGAACGGGAGCACCCGTACCAGGTTGAGCATCACGATCAGCAGCGGTAGCTCGAAGGAGGCGCCGAAGATCAGCAACATCAGCGTGACGAAGGAGATGTAGCTGGTGACGTCGAGGGCGGCCTGGGTTCCCTCCCCCGCCGAAACCACGAGCACCTGCAAGCCCTTGGCCAGCGTGACATATGCCAGGGCCATGCCGGCGAAGAACAACACCGATGAGGTCGCGACGAAGGCCACGGTCCACCGGCGCTCGTTCTTGCGCAGCCCCGGGGTGACGAAGGCCCACAGCTGGAACAACCAGAACGGTGCGGTGAGGATCGCGCCCGCGATGAACGAGACCTTCAACCTGATCGTGAAGCCGTCCAGTGGGCCGCGGAAGAAGAGGTTGCACTCGCCCTGGGACTGCGCGCCGAGCCGATGCTTGTACGGAATCGTGCAGTACGGGTGCTTGAGGATCTCCAGTATCGGGTTGTACAGAATCCAGCCGATGACGGCCCCGGCGGCGATGATGATGATGACGACGATCAGGCGGCGGCGCAGCTCGCGGAGGTGGTCCAGGACCGACATCCGGCCTTCGGGGTCCTTGGTGGCGCGCTTGCGCAGTGACAGCATGCCTGGCTCAACTCGTCGTATAGGGACCGGACGAGTTCATGCTCGCCCGGTCTGCCGCGGCTTCGAGATCGGCAGCGATGCCCCTGAGCTGATCGATCACGCCTTCAAGTCTGCGCTCATCAGTACGCAGGCGTCGAAACTTCCAGCTCAACTCATAGGTCCCGAAGCCCAACAGCACGATCGCGAGGACGACGGCAAAAGCCCAGACGCCGACGACGATCCATCCCTGCATGGTGCTGAGCCTACTGTCCCGCGTATGCGGCCAGCGCTGCCGCCGCATCCCGCGCGACCTCGTGCGCCAGCCACTCCGGCGCGAGCACGCTGACGGCGCCGCCGGATCGCCGCACCAGCGCCGAGACCCACGCCGGATCGGCTACCCGAAGGCTGGCGAGTACGGCGTGCTCCGCGGTGTCGACCTGCTCGCACGGGTAGTACTCGCTCACCCACTCCCAGCCTGGTCCGAGGCTGAGCTCGACCAGCATGTGTTCAGGCGCCGGACGGTAGACGCCGCCTGAGACGTCCTTGGGCGAGACATCGGGAGGGATGACGGCGGGTTCGTCGAGCAACGCGGCGTCCTCGAAGCGGTCGAGCCGGAAGATCCGCATGCCCTCGGCCCGGCGGCACCAAGCCTCGAGATAGGTGAGGCCATCGGCGGTGACGACCTGGACCGGATCGATGATGCGATGCGTGGACTCGTCGCGTGCCGCGTTGTAGTAGCGAAGTTCGACCGCCCGCTTCTCTGTGACGGCCCGCTGGGCGAGGCTCACCCAGCGGTCCTGGGCCGCTAGCCGGATATCTACGCCGGCCGTATCGAGATGCTGTCCGGCTGCGGTCTCGATCTTGGCAAGTGCTCGCTCGGCAGCACCGGACTGCGTCGCCCCCGGCACGTCGGTCAGCGTGCGCAACGCAACCGCGAGCGTCATCGCCTCGGTCGCCGTGAGCTTCAGCGGCCTGCTGAGCCCACCGTCGTAGGTCACCGACACGCTGTCCTCGGAGAACATCAGATCGATCAGATCCTCCGGGCCCGAGCTGCGTCCGCACAGCCACAGCATTTCCAGCTCCTTGCGCAACTGGTCCTCGCTGATGCCGAAGGTCTTGGCGGTTTCGCTGATCGACGCCTCGCCCCGGTTAAGGACGTAGGGCACCAGTGCGAGCAGCCGGGTCACCTTGTCTCCGGTATCGGTCATTGCTCGTCTCCGCGCTCTGTCCGCTCCTCGGGCCGTGGGCGGCCCTGCGATGCTCCTTCGCTGTCGACTTCGGTCATTTCCGGCCTCCTGAGGCGCCTTCCAGCAACGCCATGACCGACTTGACGAGGGTCGGCGGTTCTACCGCGACCGCGTCTGCTCCGGCCGCCGCAATCAACGCCGAGAGCCAGCCGGTGTCGCGGTAGTCGATGGTGAGCACATCGAAGTCACCCTCCCGTACGACCTTTTGCGCAAGCCGCCGCAACTGCACCGCTCGTCCCGGCGTGACCTGGACCGTGGCCAGCTGGCCAGGCTGGTTGTTCGCCCCTCGGACCAGCTCCAGCATGTCCAGATCGGCCGGACGGGTGGTTTCAGGCTCGACGGCAAGTACCTTCACGCCGCCCGAAATCCGGTCCAGCCGGAAGCTTCGGACGTCACCGCGGCCACGGTCGTGACCGACCACATACCACCGTCCCCGCCACGACAGCACGCCCCAGGGTTCGACCGTGCGCCTCTCGGCGGCCTCGGCGTAGGGCTTGCGGTGCGAGAACTGCACCACGCGCTTGCCCGAGACCGCTGCCAGCAGATCTGGCAGGGTGGGCTCGTTGGCCGGCAGGGCCGGTAACGAATCGGCTCCCAATGGCTCCGAGATCTCCACGCCCGCCGCCCGAAGCTTGATCAACGCCGTACGAGCCTCGCTGGCCAATGACGCCGTACTCCACAGCCGCGCCGCCAGGCCCACCGCTGCTGCCTCGTCGGCCGCAAACGTGATCGGCGGTAGCTCGAAGTCCTTTCGAGCGATTCGGTAGCCGTCCTCGGTGTCGAAGGCCGAGTTCCGGCCCGTCTCGAGCGGGATTCCGAGTTCGCGCAACTCTGCCTTGTCTCGCTCGAAACTGCGCTTGAACGCCTCGTCGGGATTGCTCGCGTCCTCAGAGACGTCGTAACCCTCGACGGTTTCGCGGATCCGCTCGGCCGTCACGAACTGACGGGTGGACAGCAGGAGCAGGACAAGGTTCACCAATCGCTGCTGCCGACGTGCTGCCATGTCCGCAAACGGTAGGCGACGCGACGACGGCTTGCGCACCCCACCCCGCTCTGCGCGGGCGCGTCGGTCAGTCTTCGTATTCACCGCTCACTCTTCGGACAGCGTTAACAGCGCTACATGGACGCGATCAGCTTCTCGACCCGCTCGTCGACCGAGCGAAATGGATCTTTGCACAACACGGTCCGCTGAGCCTGATCATTTAACTTCAGGTGAACCCAGTCGACCGTGAAATCCCGGCGGGTCTCCTGCGCCCGCTTGATGAATTCACCGCGCAAGCGGGCTCGGGTCGTCTGTGGTGGCACGTTCTTGGCTTCGAAGACCGCCAGATCGTCCACCACTCTGCTCACCGCTCCCCTGTTCTGCAGCAGGTAGAACAGACCGCGATCGCGGCGAATGTCGTGATAGGTCAGATCGAGTTGAGCGATCCGGGGCGAGGACAGCGCCAGGTCGAACTTGTTCCGGTAACGCTCGATGAGCTGGTATTTGGTCGCCCAGTCGATCTCACGGTCGATCAGTGAGAGGTCCCCTGAATCGACGGCTTTCAAGGTCCGCGCCCACAGATCCAGGACCTTCTCGGTCACCGGATCGGATCCGACGCTGTCGACGAAGACGCGCGCCTTCTCGTAGTACTCGCGCTGTATCTCACCAGCACTCGACATCCGCCCGCTCGCGAGCTTCACCTGCTTGGTGCCCGTCAGATCATGGCTTATCTCGCGGATGGCACGGATCGGGTTTTCCAGCGTGAGGTCCTTGAACGAGATGCCTTGTTCCATCATCCGCAGGACCAGGTCCGCGCTGCCGAGCTTGAGCAAGGTGGTGTTCTCGTTCATGTTCGAGTCGCCCACGATGACGTGCAGGCGCCGGTACCGCTCAGCGTCGGCGTGCGGTTCGTCTCGGGTATTGATGATCGGCCGGGAGCGGGTCGTTGCCGAGGACACGCCCTCCCAGATGTGTTCGGCACGCTGGGACAGGCAATAGACCGCACCACGCGGCGTCTGCAGGACCTTACCGGCACCGCAGATCAGCTGCCGGGTGACGAGGAACGGGATCAGCACGTCGGCCATCCTGCTGAACTCGCCGTGGCGCGCGACGAGGAAGTTCTCGTGGCAGCCGTAGGAGTTGCCGGCCGAATCGGTGTTGTTCTTGAAGAGGTAGATATCGCCGGCGATGCCCTCGTCGTTGAGCCGCTTCTCGGCATCGATCAGCAAACCCTCGAGAATCCGTTCGCCGGCCTTGTCGTGGGTGACCAGCGTGGTCAGCGAGTCGCATTCCGGCGTGGCGTACTCGGGGTGGCTGCCGACGTCGAGGTAGAGGCGGGCACCGTTGCGCAAGAAGACGTTCGAGGAGCGTCCCCAGCTCACGACACGACGGAACAGGTAGCGTGCCACCTCGTCCGGGCTCAGGCGTCGCTGGCCCTCGAAGGTGCAGGTCACGCCGTACTCGTTCTCGATTCCGAAGATGCGTCGCTGCACTCCATCAGCCTAGTCAGCAATCCGATCATTTACGGGTTGCCGTCGCCGCGGGATTGCGACGCACCGCACTTTCACCGACACGGACCGTTGCTGCGCCTGAGTTTGCTGTTAGCGGACCGCAGTGTGACGGTCGAAGTCGACGATTTGTCTTGCGCGCCTGAAAAAAGCGGCTCACAGTGACGCCAGGCAGGACGCCCGCAGCATGACAGCGAGCGATGGGCGAGCGTCCGGCAGCATGGTGTGCAGAGCCTCCGGGGGGTGTCTCTGATGGCAGGTAGGTGCGCGGTCGGCGGTGCGTCTCGGTGAGCTGGCCGCTGCGTAGACCAGTGGACTTGGTGCGCTCCCGGCTGGACCCCTCGAACGCGGTCGGCACCCTGATAGTGCTGTCCGCCGTCCTGGTTCTGGCGGTCGGATATTTCTTGACATCCACCTCAGCTGGGCAGGCTGGCTCGCAGACCACGAGTGCGCCGGCCGATGTCATGACGCGCGCCCAGACGTGGGTGATGGCCAATCTCTCCCCCGACGACAGGTTCGTGACAGACCAACAATTCGGCAGCACGCTGCGCGCCCAGTGGGGACGAGCCACCATCCACGCAGCGGACGGCCCCCTGGCGCTCGGCCCGCACGATGTGGACTACCTGCTGCTCACGCCGGCGCTGCGCTCCCTGGATGGCCCAGCTAGCCCTGTCATCGCCCAACTGGTAGCCGCGTCCACTGATATTGCTGACTTCGGCGCCGCCGCCGAGACGGTGGAGATCAGACAGGTCACAACGATGTCGCAGAAGCAGCAGGACAGGCAGCGGGATACCCGCGGCCATTCGCAATTGCTCGCGGCTCGGCGGCTGCTGGCCAATCCGCGGCTGAACGTCCAGGGGGTGCCACGGGCGGTGCTCGAGTCCGGTGCGGTCGATATTCGCGCGGCCGCGGCGCTGGCCGTCGCACTCGACTCGGCCCGCATCACGCTGCTCGACCTGCCGGTCGACAGCAGCGAGCGGGCGGCTGGGATGCCCGCGCGCACGCTGCACTTCGCCAGCTCCGCGCCCAAGCGCACCGCGGGTGCAATCCAGGGACTGGCAAAGACCCTCGCGCCCCGCACGAATCAGCGACTCAGCGACGGTTCGGTCATGCTGCGCTGGTCACCGGACGCCTATCCCGCGACGACGTTGCCGTCATAGCACGACCTGCATAATCGGCTTGCCCGTGCCGTCCTGGATTTCGACCGCCCGGATGGCCTTCTCGGGCCAGCTGGTGTTCGCAGCGATTCCGATGTCGCGATCCGGCGGCCATGAATTCGCAACCTGTCGCGCGCCTGCCCTGTTGATCACGACGAGCCGGTACCACTGCGATGTGGGGATACTGGTCGCGCCGCCTGGCGAGTAGGGGTGGCTGCTGTAGTGGCCGCACTCCACCCACAGGTTCGTCCCATCCTCGGTGGAGGTAAGGGTGAGCGAGGCATGGACGCTGCCGGCGAAGGACGAGACCGGTGTGAACGCCTGCGCCTTGGGTTGCTGGGCGTGGTGCAGATACTGAAAGCCGCTCACGCTCAAGAGCGTCAAAATGCATGCCGCGAGGCCAGCTGTAATGGCGATCCGCAGCCGGCGACGGCGTTGCTGGATCCGGACCTGCCACAACAGTCGAGGCAAGAGGGACTCAGGCGGTGGACCGGGAGCCCACGTCTCAGGGTCCGCCTTCGCCAGCAGGGGTGGAATCCCACGTAGCTCCGCGACCTGTGCCTGGCACAGCGGGCAGCCGCGCAGATGCCCTTCGAAGGCGGCACGGTCCTCCGGATCCAAGGCATCGAGGACGTAGGCGGCATCGTCGTAGCAGAACTGCTCGTGTTCTGCCACGTGACGCTCAGCGTCGAACCGTTCAGTCATGAGTCACCCCGTTCTGCGCGCGAGCGCTCATTCCTCCACTCCCATCTCGGCCAGAGCGAGCTTGAACGCCCGCAGAGCGTAGTGGGTGCGGGATTTCACAGTTCCCTCCGCAATTCCGAGGCGTTGTGCCGTCTCTTTCACTGTCGAGCGCCGGTAGTACATCTCGAGCAGGACCGCCCGGTGCTCCTGCGTCAGGCGGGCCAAAGCGTCTGTGACCAGCCGGGACTCCACGAGTCGCTCCGCGTGGTCTGCCGAACCGGCCTCCGGGACGTCGGCGACCAATTTCTCCGGGCGGACGCTGCGCGCACGCCACTCGTCGATCACTATCCGGCGTGCCACCGTGTAGAGCCAGCTGCGAGCCGCTTGCGGCTGAGCATCGGTGAACACCGGATTGTCGGTCTGCTTCCACGCCCGAAGCAGGGTCTCTTGAACCACGTCCTCAGCAGCGGCCCGATCCCCTCCGGTCAAGCGCACAGCGAACGCCCACAATGCACCCGCATGCTCGTCATGCAATGTCTGCATGAGCTCGCGTTCGGCCAGCTCAGTGTGCTCGCGTGCCAATGCTTTCTCCCTCCCCAGGTAGCTACGGAGGCCGGGTCCGAAAGGTTCACGCGCACGGGCTTGAACCGGGCAACGCGTCACGACGTAGGAAAATATGAACGTATACCGAAACGATCGGAGAAACGATGACGACGACTGAACCGCGCAACGCCTTCCAGGCGGGCGGTCCGAGCCGGCGAACTGTACTTGCTGTGGGCGCCACCGGCGTCTCTGCGCTGGCGCTGGCCGCCTGTAGCAAAGCCGCGCCACCATCGACGAATTCACCAGCCGCCAGTTCGACGGCGCAGAGCGGCAGCGGCGCTCAGCCTTCCTCGGCGGCGAGTTCGGGCAGCGGATCGGGTGCCAAGGTTCTCGCCAAGCTGTCCGATATCCAGGTCGGAGCCGCAACGGCGGCCAAGGGCGCGGATGGTCGCGACATCCTGATCAGCCGTACCGGCCAAACGACAGTGGCAGCATTCAGCGCCATCTGTCCCCATCAGGGCTGCACGGTGGCCAACACCTTCATGTGCCCCTGCCACGGCTCGACGTTCGATCCCAAAACCGGGGCCCACATCAGCGGGCCGGCGCCGACCGGTCTGGCAACGGTGCCCGTTTCCGTACAGGGCGACAACGTGGTCGCAGGCTGACCTGCACCAGCAGTTCTGCGATCAGCCGCCGTTGCCGGGTGAGTCATCGGATTCACCGGGTGCGGCGGCACCAGGCGTGGCATCGCCGGATGCAGCACCCTCGGGCCGCGCTTGAGGTTCGGCCGGTTCGGCAGTGGCATCAGGAACGCCGGCGCCGCCAGGCGCGGGCTGGCCATCGGTGCTGCCTGCGGCCGGCAATACCGCCGCGAGCGCGGCGCCGGAGATCCGGCGGAACTTGCGCTTGGCGCGGTTGCGGTCAAGGACTGCAACCTCGAGGCCCTCGGCCGGAATCACCCTCGCCGCGCCGTTCTCAGCGCCGACTGAACCGAGCGCCGCGACCGCAAGTCCGATCGCGTCGGCCAGCGGCAGACCGGCGTGAAAGGCGTCGCGGAGCGAGGCGGTGACCGCTTCGGCCTGTCCGCCCATCACGAGATACTCCGGTTCGTCGACGATCGTGCCGTCGTAGGAGAGGCGATACAGCTGATCGTCGGCCGCGATCGAGCCGACCTCGGCCACGCAGAGCTCCACCTCGTAGGGCTTCTGCTGCTCGGTGAAGATCGACCCGAGGGTCTGGGCGTAGGCGTTGGCGAGTGCGCGGGCGGTGACGTCGCGCCGATCGTAGGAGTAGCCGCGTAGATCGGCCAGCCGGATGCCGGCGACCCGCAGGTTCTCGAACTCGTTGTACTTGCCAACCGCGGCGAAGCCGATCCGGTCATAGATCTCTGAGACCTTGTGCAGCGCGGAGCTGGGGTTCTCGGCGACGAACAACACGCCGTCGGCATAGGTCAGTACGACCACGCTGCGGCCCCGAGCGATGCCCTTGCGGGCGTACTCGGAACGGTCGCGCATGATCTGCTCGGCCGAAGCGTAGAACGGCATCGACATCGGGTCTCCGACTTTCTTCTCGGTTCGGGTATGCGGGCCGGTCAGGAGCCCGGTGCGGCCGCTCGACGTTCGAGCAGGGAACGCACCACGGTGTCCAGCGCGGTGTCCGGGATGCGGCGGGCGCCGTCCGCGGTGGCGGCGTACACGACCGGGTAGATGCCGCGCGTCAGATCGGGACCACCGGTCGCCGAATCGTCGTCAGCGGCGTCGTAGAGGGCCTCGACGACTATCGCGAGACTGTCGTCCTCGGACAGGCCCGGCTTCCAGAGCTTCTTCAGAGCGCTCTTGGCGAAGACCGAGCCGGAGCCGACCGAGTGGTAGTACTGCTCGGGATAGCGGCCACCGGTGACGTCATAGCTGTAGATCCGTCCCGCCTCGGAGGCGCTGGCCGCGTCGACGTCGAAGCCCGCGAACAAGGGCACGACCGCCAGGCCCTGCATCGCCGCACCGAGGTTTCCGCGGATCATGGTGGCAAGCCGGTTCGCCTTGCCGTCCAGCGTCAGCGGGGTGCCCTCGATCTTCTCGTAGTGCTCGAGCTCGACCTGGAAGAGCCGCACCATCTCGATGGCGATTCCGGCTGTACCGGCGATACCGACGAGTGAGTAGTCGTCGGAGGCGAAGACCTTCTCGATATCGCGCTGGGCGATCAAGTTGCCCATGGTGGCACGCCGGTCGCCGGCCATGATGACGCCACCGTCGAAGGTGACCGCCACGATCGTCGTCGCATGCGGGATCGCCGCACCGGTGCTTTGCTCGCCGAGACTCATCCGCCTGGCCGGCAGAAGGTCTGATCCCGCGGCGGTGAGGAACTCGACGAAGGACGAAGAGCCAGGATCCGTCGCGTAACGCAGCAGCCCACGGGAATCACTACGATTCGGCGTCACTGGCCGCCCTTTTGCACGAAACTGCGGACGAAGTCCTCCGGGTTGGTCTCCAGAACCTCGTCGATGTCGTCGAGGATCGCGTCGACGTCATCGGTGAGCTTCTCGTGACGCTCGGAAATATCCGTCGAGCTCTCCTCGACCTCTTCGACCGCGTCCTCGCGCTGCTTGGACGGGCGTGTTTGTCCGCCCTCATGACTGGCCATGACCACCTCCGAATCCTCGCCGTCCGGCGAGCACACCTCGACACTAGTAGGCGGTCGCCTCGCCTGGCGCGTGCTCCCCGTCGGGCGCGCCGGGATCGGCGTGTGCAGCCAGGGCGGCTAGGGCAGAAAGTGGGCAGCATGCCTATTAGTCGGCACGCGCAAGGCCGGGCGAACGGGTGAGGATCAGTGACCGAGCAGTTCTTCCACCAGCGCGCCGGCGGTCGGACACCTGTCGAGCAGTTCCTGGACGTGAGCCTTGGAGCCGCGTAGCGGTTCCATCGTCGGCACTCGAACGAGGGATTGCCGCCCGACGTCGAAGATCACCGAATCCCACGAGGCCGCTGCGACCGCGTCCGGGTAACGGCGAAGGCATTCGCCCCGGAAGTAGGCACGCGTCTCGGTCGGCGGGGCGGAAACGGCAGCGGCGGCCTCTTCGGGCGAGATCAGGGTGCGCATCGAGCCACGCCGCACCAGACGGTGGTACAGGCCCCGGTCCGGCCTGATGTCGGCATATTGCAGGTCGACGGCGTGCAGACGGGGCGAGGACCAGTCCAGACCGTCCCGGTCACGAAAGCCGTTGAGCAGCCTCAGCTTGGCCACCCAGTCCAGCTCGCCGGCGCAGAGCATCGGGTCCTCGGCGAGCCGGGTCAGCACCGATTCCCATTCGGATAGCACCTGGACCGTCTGCTGATCGGCATCGGCACCGAGCCGGTCATCGACATACTTGCGCGCCCGGTCCAGGAACTCAGCCTGCAGCTCGACGGCCGTGATCGAGCGACCGTCTGCGAGCCGGACGGTGTGACGCAGGCTCGGATCGTGGCTGACGGCGCGAAGTTCCCGGACCGGTTCGGCGATCCTGAGATCGTCGGCGAGCCAACCGGCCTCGATCATCGACAGCACCAGTGACGTAGTGCCCACCTTCAGAAACGTCGATACCTCGGACAGGTTTGCGTCGCCGAGGATGACGTGCAGCCTTCGGTACTTCTCGGCGTCGGCGTGGGGCTCGTCGCGGGTGTTGATGATCGGACGCTTCAGGGTCGTCTCGAGCCCGACCTCGACTTCGAAGAAATCGGCCCGCTGGCTGATCTGGAAGCCTTGCTGATGCCCGTCCTGGCCGATGCCTACCCGTCCGGCTCCGCAAATGACCTGCCGGGTGACGAAGAACGGCGTCAGCTGGCTGACGATCGAACTGAACGGTGTCTGCCGGCTCATCAGGTAGTTCTCGTGAGCGCCGTAGGACACGCCCTTGTTATCGGTGTTGTTCTTGTACAGGGTGATCGTCGTCCCGCTGAGCCGCGCTGCCTGCTCGGCCGCGGCCACCATGATGAGCTCGCCGGCGCGATCGAAACGGACGACGTCCAGCGGGGTCGTGACCTCGGGAGTCGAATACTCGGGATGAGCGTGGTCGACGTATAGCCGGGCACCGTTGGGCAGGACGACATTGGCCAGGCCGGTGTCCTCCTCGTCGTCGACGAACTGCTCGGCGACATGGTTAGGCCCGGAAAGGTCGAACCCGCGCGCGTCGCGCAGCGGCGACTCCTCCTCGAAATCCCAACCGGGCCGGCGGCGGCGCCCGCCGGGTAGCAGCGAGGAGTAGCTGTTGACCACCTGCGCCGACAGCAGCATCGCGTTGGCGGTGGGGTTTCCGGGCACGCTCACGCCGTACTCGACCTCGGTGCCCATCACCCTGACAACGGTCATCGTCCGACTCCGCCTACCGACATGCCTTCCAGGCTACGTGTTCAGCGCTGACCGCCTTCGGACTCGCCGCGGGCAACGCCGATCACCGTGCCGCTGGTTACAGGTATTGGCCCGTGTTGGAGATGGTGTCGATGGCCCGGCCGGCATCGCTGCCCTTGGCCCCGGAGACGAGGGTGCGGATGTAGACGATCCGTTCCCCCTTCTTGCCGGAGATCCGGGCCCAGTCGTCGGGGTTGGTGGTGTTGGGAAGGTCTTCGTTCTCCCGGAACTCATCCACGCAGGCAGCCTGCAGATGCTGGACACGCAGCCCGCGCTGGCCCGCCGTGAGCAGATCCTTGATTGCCATCTTCTTGGCCCGGTCCACGATGTTCTGGATCATCGCGCCGGAGTTGAAGTCCTTGAAGTAGAGGATCTCTTTGTCACCATTGGCATAGGTGACCTCCAGGAAGCGGTTCTCCTCGGTCTCGGAGTACATCCGCTCCACGGTGTGCTGGATCATCGCGTTCACCGTCGCGTCCGCCGATCCACCGTGCTCGGCCAGATCGTCGGGATGGATCGGGAGGCTGGCAAGTATGTACTTGGCGAAGATGTCGCGAGCAGCCTCGGCGTCCGGACGCTCGATCTTGATCTTGACGTCCAGGCGGCCCGGACGCAGGATAGCCGGATCGATCATGTCCTCGCGGTTGGAGGCGCCGATCACGATGACGTTCTCCAGGCCCTCGACCCCGTCGATCTCACTGAGTAGCTGCGGGACGATGGTGTTCTCGACATCGGAGGACACGCCGGAGCCGCGCGTGCGGAAGATCGAGTCCATCTCGTCGAAGAAGACGATGACGGGCGTGCCTTCACTGGCCTTCTCACGGGCTCGCTGGAAAACCAGCCGAATGTGTCGCTCGGTCTCTCCGACGTACTTGTTGAGCAGCTCCGGACCCTTGATGTTGAGGAAGAACGAGCGGCCCTTCTCATCGTCTCCACGTACCTTGGCGACCTGCTTTGCCAGCGAGTTCGCCACTGCCTTGGCGATCAGGGTCTTTCCACAGCCGGGTGGCCCGTACAGCAGGATGCCCTTCGGTGGCCGCAACTGGTGCTCTCGGAACAATTCGGCATGCAGGAACGGCAGCTCGACGGCATCGCGGATCTGCTCGATCTGGCTGGCGAGGCCGCCGATGTCGCCGTAGTCGATATCCGGTACTTCCTCCAGGACGAGTTCCTCTACCTCGCTCTTCGGGATGCGCTCGAAGACATAGGAGGACCGGGTTTCCATGAGCAGCGAGTCGCCGGAGCGGATCTTCACATTGCGCAGGTCCTCGGCGAGGTAGACCACCCGCTCCTCGTCCGTGTGGCCGATCACCAGGGCACGCTCACCGTCCTCGAGGATCTCCTTGAGCATGACGACCTCGCCGGCCTTCTCGAAGCCTCGCGCGGCGACCACGTTCATGGCCTCGTTGAGCATGACCTCCTGGCCGTGCTTGAGCGTGTCGATACCGACCTCGGGCGACACCGCCACCCGCAGTTTCCGGCCGCCGGTGAAGATGTCGACGCTGTGCTCGTCCACCCGCTCCAGAAACACCCCGTATCCGGACGGCGGCTGGGCCAAGCGGTCGATCTCTTCTTTGAGGCTGACCAGCTGGTCGCGGGCGTCACGCAGCGTGTCGGCGAGGCGGTCGTTGCGGTCGGTGAGCGAGGCAACCCGGGCCTGCGTCTCGATGAGACGATCCTCCAGGGCGCGCATCTGGCGCGGCGACTCCGACAGTCGGGCGCGGAGGTACTCCAGCTCGCTGGCGAGCTGGGCCGCGTCCGGGTTTCCTCGCTCTTGCGGCCTATTCGCGTCGAACTCTTCTGCCACTGCAGCCTCCCGACGTCATGTGACATCCGGACTTCGGATCGAAATTCACCCTACACACGCTGCATGAAATCGCGAGGCAACTACTCTGGTCTCTGATTACGCATCGGTTACAACATCGCAGGGGATGTCGGCCCGGTGCCAAGCTGGAGACGTCAGTTCGAAGGGGAAGTCGGTTTGTCGGAGAGCAGTGCGGATCTGCAGGTGTGGATCGATCAGGATCTGTGTACCGGCGATGGGTTGTGCGTCCAATACGCCCCGGAGGTCTTCGAGTTCGATGTCGACGGGCTGGCCTATGTCAAGGATGCTGAGGGCGACCTGAAGCTGCTTGCCGGTGAGCGGGTGGACGTCCCGGCCGGACTGCGCCTCGACGTGATCGACTCGGCCAAGGAGTGCCCGGGCAACTGCATCCACGTCGCCCGGGTCGCCGACGGCGTCGCGGTGGCCGGCCCGCAGGCCTGAGCAAGCTGGTCCCCCCGCCTTAGCCAGCTGGTCTGTCGCATCGGCCAGCTGCTCCCGCACCGGCGGGCTCAGGGCAGCTTCGGCCGGAAGGGCTCGGTGGCGCCGTCCTGCTCCGCCGCGGCCGGCGCGATCCCGAACGCTTCTTCCAGTTCGACGGTCTTGGCGGGGCGACGCTGGCGAGTAGGCGCTGTGACGCCGGGCGCCAGCCGCCGCGCACTCACCAGAAACGCCGTATGACCCTGCATTCGATGCTCTGGCCGCACCGCCAGCCCCACGACGTGCCAGTTGCGCAGCATGCATTCCCAGGACTGCGGCTCGGTGTAGCCGCCATCGGCCCGCAGCGCCTCCACCAGCCGGGACAGCTGGGTGGTCGTCGCCACGTAGCCGATGAGAACGCCACCGGGACGAAGCGCGGCACCGACGGTGGGCAGTACCTCCCAGGGCGACAGCATGTCGAGAATCACCCGGTCGACGACCTCGTCCGCGGGATGGGCTGCCACGTCGGCGTGCCGCAGATCCCAGTTTTGGGGTTGTTCGCCGAAGAAGGCGTCCACATTCCGCCGGGCGTGCTCGAGGTGGTCCGCCCGCCGTTCGTAGGAGATCACCTGGCCCTGCGGCCCTACCGCGCGCAGCAATGAGCAGGTCAGCGCGCCGGAGCCGGCGCCGGCCTCGAGGACCCGCGCGCCAGGGTGGATGTCTCCCTGGGCGACGATCTGGGCCGAGTCCTTCGGGTAGATCACGGCCGCACCCCGGGGCATCGACAGCACGTAGTCGGTGAGCAGCGGACGCAATGCCAGGTAGGCAGTCCCGGCCGTCGACAACACCACCGAGCCTTCGGGCGTGTCGATCAGATCGTCATGCTGGATCGCACCGCGATGGGTGTGAAACTGCTTGCCTGGTTCGAGGGTGACGGTGTGCAGACGCCCTTTCGGGTCGGTCAACTGCACTCGGTCGCCGGCTCGGAACGTCGCCGACCTGCCTGCCACGCTCTCAGAGCGAGCACTCATCGCTTGGATTCTCCCTCGGGTAGTCCGAGCGCCCGTGCGACGTCGGCAGTAGCTATCAGGCCGCGGCTGGTGCCGTCCCGGCCGATCACGAGGTACTCACTCGCCGGCGTGTTGCGCACCGCGGCCAGCAAGTCCTCGCCTGACAGCGAATCATCGATGATCAGGCCTGGTTCGAGCGGCCTGCACACCTCGGCGAGGGTGCTCCAGGGACGCCGGTTGGGTTCCATGGCGCTGATCTGGGCCTCCTGAACCAGCGCTCGGCTGCGCCCTTCGGAATCGATCACCACGATCGCCGCCGCCCGAGCCGCGGCCAGCCGGCGCAGCGCCTCAGATATCGGGGTGCTGGCCGGCAGGTAGACCGCCGGACGCAGCAGGCGATCGACCCGCAGCGACTGCGAGCGCTGGGCGACCGCGGCGACGCGAAGCGCCTGGCTCGCCCCGAACCACAAGAACGCAGCGACCGCGAAGCCCATTGCCGTGGCGCCCAGACTGGCGAAGGAGGCGGACGTGCCGGACCTCAGCGACGCGGTGGCAAGCAGCACAGCGAGCGCGAGCAGCACCGCGACGCCGCGACCGGACCAGGCAGCCACCACCGTGGCCCGCGAGCGAGTGGCTCCGAGCATCCACACCATGGCCTGAACGATCCGGCCACCGTCCAGCGGAAGGCCGGGCAGCACGTTGAAAACGCCGATGACGAGGTTGCTCCACGCCAGCAGCGAGAGCATCACCGCCAGGCTCGAGTTCGGATCGGGCACGATGCTGAGGGCCCATAAGGCCGCGGCGAGCAGGAACGAAACCACCGGCCCGGCAGCGGCGATGGCGAATTCGTCGCGCGGGCGCGCGGCTTCGCCTTCGATCTCGGACACGCCGCCGAGCAGGAAGACGACGATCCGGTTTACCTGCAGGCCGACAGTGCGGCTGACGACGGTATGCCCGAGTTCGTGGGCGAGCACGGACGCTGCGAGGGCGACTGCGAAGACCAGGGCGAGGGAGTAGGCGCCGGCGGTGGAGAGGCCGTCGATCTGGGACCGCAGGAAGTCGGAGTAGCTGATCATGACGAAGCCCGCCACTAGCAGCCAGCTGGGCGTGACGAAGATCGGAACGCCGAGGACACTGCCCAGCCGGAACAACCTCGCCTGTCTGGTCCCAGCGGGCGGGGATGGTCGGCGGGGTGAGCTCACCGGCATCATCGTAAGGGTTGCCCGACACCCTTTGACGCACCGCAGGCGGGGCACAGCCCGATGGACGGTTAGCCTTCGTCTCGTGGTGGAACCCGAGCGGACCTGGCGGCAGGCATCTCCACCGGATCTGAACAGCCGGATTGCCGACAACATCCGGCGGCGCAAACACGGACGGCACTCCTCACCCAAGCGATCACGGCACGGCGCCACGCCGGCGGCGCCGTCCTCCAGGCGGCATCTGCGCGGTGCCGTCCGGTTGGTGCTCATGTTGCTGGTGACGGCCATCATCGTCGGGCTGCTGCGGACCTTCGTGATCGCGTCGTTCTACATACCCTCTGAATCGATGGAGCCGACCCTGCACGGCTGCGCGACGTGCCAGCCGGATCGGGTGCTGGTGGACAAGCTGTCCTACCGCTTCCGCACGGTGTCTCGAACCGATGTCGTCGTCTTCAGCAAGCCGGCCGACCTCCAGGTCGATGACAAGGATCTGATCAAGCGCGTGATCGGCCTGCCGGGCGACAGCGTGCGGGGCCAGGGTGGTTCGGTATATGTCGACGACCGGAAGTTGAGCGAGCCCTACGTCAATCCGGCTTGCGGCGGAACAGCGGACTTCGGTCCCGTCCTGGTGCCGGACGGCCGCTACTTCGTGATGGGCGACAACAGAT
>JAVEES010000167.1 GCA_030840285.1 Pseudonocardiales bacterium | reverse complement strand
GCACCTATTTTCGTGCTCGTGGCTCGTGGCTCGTGGCTCGTGGCTCGTGGCTCGTGGCTCGTGGCTCGTGGCTCGTGGCTCGTGGCTCGTGGCTCGTGGCTCGTGGCTCGTGGCTCGCGCCCTGTGGCTCAGCGCGGGAGTGCGAAACGGCCGTCGGGAAGCGGGTCGATCAGCCCGTCGGCGACCAATGAATCCTGGGCGCGCTGGCGCTGGTTGACGTCCGGCCAGACGAGGTCAAACGCCACCTGGCGGACTGGCCCGTCCGCTGCGCGCAGCACGTCCATCAACAG
This sequence comes from Pseudonocardiales bacterium, assembly GCA_030840285.1. Classification (GTDB taxonomy): domain Bacteria; phylum Actinomycetota; class Actinomycetes; order Mycobacteriales; family Jatrophihabitantaceae; genus Jatrophihabitans_A. The sequence continues at coordinate 7,831 of JAVEES010000167.1, read as the reverse complement.
GCCCCGCACCTGACGGTCGGTACCGGCGAACTTCTGCGGCCGGGTGACCGGGCCTTCGTACGGTGGTGATCCGGCCAGCCGCCACGCGCAGGCGTCCACGATCGGGCATCGGGAGCATGCTGGTGCCGCCGCCCTGCAGACGACGGCGCCCAGTTCCATCATGGCGGCGCAGAACTGGGCAGCCTGCTCGTCGCGCTCGGGAAGCACCCGCTGCATCGCAGCCAGATCACGGGCGGTCGAGACAGGGCCGGCCTCGCCCTGACCAGCGACGGCACGCGCCAGGACGCGCCGGACGTTGGTATCCACCACGGCCGCTCGGCGCCGATAGGCAAAGGCCAGGACCGCCCGGGCCGTGTAGGCCCCCACGCCGGGCAACGCGAGCAACCCGTCGAGGTCATCAGGCACCGCGCCGTCGTGCCGGGTGGTGATGGCCACCGCACAGGCGTGCAGGCGCAGCGCTCGCCGGGGATAGCCGAGCTTTCCCCACATCCGCACGGCCTCGCCAGGTGGGTCGGCCGCCAAGGACTGCGGCGTCGGCCAGCGTTCAAGCCATTCGCGGTAGGCCGGCAGGACCCTGCTCACCGGGGTCTGCTGCAACATCACCTCGCTCACCAGCACTGCCCACGGCGGGGTGCCAGGCTGTCGCCAGGGCAGGTCTCGCCGGTGTTCGTCGAACCAGGCGACCACGGCGGGTTCCAGAGTGAGTGTCATGACACTCACCATCCTGGCAGCCGATACTGGGGCGCCTCCGCAGCACTGCCGATCGGCTCCATTACCGTTGAGTGAAATGCTGCATCCGGTCGGTGAACTTGCCCCATCCGTCTACTGGCGTCGACGGATCTTGATCATTGCTGCCCTGGTGCTGGTCGTCTTGAGCGGTTACGCGGTATTTCACACCGGCAACGGCGGTTCTAAGACTCCTGTCGCTGGTAGCGGGACGACCGGCGGTGCAGCGCGGACGTCAGGCAGCGACAGTGCCTCGAACCTGCCGACGGGTTCGAGCTCGACGCAGGCGTCCTCACCGGCCAGTAAGACTTCTGCAAGCCGCAGCGCGCCGGTCGTGCCGCTGGCCTGCAGCGCTGCTCAGCTGAGCATTGCCGCGGCCACCGATGCCAAGAGCTACGCCGTCGGCGCCAAGCCGAACCTGGCCCTGGTGGTGACCAACAAGGGCCCGGCACCGTGCGTGGCAGATCTGGCCGACCGGCAGATCGAGCTGCGGGTGTATTCGGGGAGTGCGCGGGTCTGGGGAAGCCACGACTGCCAGATTGAGCCTGGATCAAGCCCCGAGACGTTGCCCGTTGGCCAGGCGATCCGTCGCCAGATCCAGTGGTCCGGTCTGTCGTCGCAGCCTGGCTGCTCGTCCGTCCGCCAGCGCGTCCCCGCTGGGACCTATTCGGTGTTCGCGCTGCTCACCGGACGACAGGGCAGCCCGGCAACCTTCACGTTCACCGGCTAGCGCACCGCCTCAACGCCGCCTCAACGCCGCCCAACCCCGCTTTGGGCGTCTGGAAATCCCCAAATCCGGGCTCGAACGGGTATTTCCAGACGCCCAAAGCTGAAGGGGCTAGGAGTAGCGCTCGATTATCGAGGCGTCGGCCAGCCGGGACAGCGCCTCGCGGATCGAGCGGGCGCGCGCGTCTCCAACGCCCTCGACGTCTTGAAGCTCGTCGACGGTCGCGGCAAGCACCTTCTGCAGCCCGCCGAAATGCTCGACGATGCGCGTAAGCACGAGGTTGGGAAGCCGTGGCACCCGGGACAGCAGCCGGTAGCCGCGGGGGCTGACGCTGATGTCCATCGCCTCGTGCGTTGCGGCGAACCCGAGTGCCCGAGCGACGTTGAGCGGATCGAGCAGCTCAGTGGCCGTCAACTGGCCCAGATCCTCCAGGGACTGCTCGGGCGTGCGGCTGCGCCGGGTGCTCGGCAGGTAATCCCGGACGATGAGCTCACGGTCGGAGTCGACGCCGGCAAGCAGTTCTTCCATCTGCAGCGCGAGCAGGCGCCCGTCGGTTCCGAGCTCCACGACGTAGCTGGAAATCTCGTCCGAGATTCGCCGCACCATCTCCAGGCGCTGCGAGACCGCGGTCGCATCCCGGACCGTCACCAGATCTTCGATCTCGAGTGCCGACAGCGTGTTGGAGACCTCGTCCAGGCGGGCCTTGTAGCGTTCCAGGGTCTGAACGGCCTGGTTCGCGCGGGACAGCAGCGACGCAGAGTTCTCGAGTACGTAACGGCGAGCGCCGACATACAGGCTGATGATCTTCATCGACTGCGACACCGAGATGACCGGAAAGCCGGTCTGCTGGGCAACGCGCTGCGCGGTGCGGTGCCGGGTGCCTGATTCTTCGGTCGGGATGGACGGATCAGGCATCAGGTGGGTCGCCGCCCGGACGATCCGGGTGACGTCGGAGCTGAGCACCACCGCACCGTCCATCTTGGCCAGCTCGCGCAGCCTCGTCGCGGCGAACTCGATGTCGATCGGGAAGCCGCCGGTGCAGATCGAATCCACGACCTTGTCCTGGCCCAGCACGATCAGGGCACCGGTGTTGCCCCGCAGGATTCGCTCGAGCCCGTCCCGTAGGTTGGTGCCCGGAGCGACCACAGCCAGGACCGCGCGCAACCTCTCGTCGCGATCGCTGATAGACACTCGACACTCCGTATGTTGTGGGCTGCCCAGGTCCGTTCTCGCGTGTGCGCGGCAGGGCGGCGACGGCACCAGTCTAGGAGGCGTGCCGCCGGTGCACCTCTGCGCTGCCCCCGAACCGGAGTCACAACTCGGCCACGGTCCGCCAGGCCGCTTCCACGGTCGGCACCTCGAAAACCTTCAATCCCGCGACGTGCGACCAGTCCGAGCCGTGCGGGATCACGGCCTTGCGGAAGCCCAGCCGGCCGGCTTCGGTCAGCCGGCGCTGGATCGCCCCCACCCGGCGAACGTCGCCGGACAGTGACACCTCGCCGATCGCGAAGAGGTTGCTCGGCAAGGGTTTGTCGTGCGCCGCCGAGGCGATCGCAAGCGAGATGGCCAGGTCGACGGCCGGCTCGGCGATCTTGATGCCGCCAACGCTCGCTGCGTAGACATCGCGTTCGTTGAGCCGCTGGACCTTGGCGTGGCGGGCAAGCACCGCCAGCAGCATGTTCACCCGTGACGAATCGAGATCGGTGAACGATCGCCGGGCGCTGCCGACCACCGGGTTGGCCGACACAAGCGACTGCACCTCCGACAACAACGGCCGGCGTCCCGTCACGGTCACCGTCACGCACGTCCCCGCAACGGCGATATCCCTTGTGCTGACAAACAGGCCGGACGGGTCGGGTAGCTCGTCGATGCCCTCTTCGTGCATCTCGAAGCAGCCCACCTCATCGGTGGCCCCGTAACGGTTCTTGATCGCGCGCAGCATCCGTAGCGAGGTATGGCGGTCGCCCTCGAAGTACAGGACGACGTCGACCAGGTGCTCCAAGGCACGCGGTCCGGCGATCGAGCCGTCCTTCGTGACATGCCCGACCAGGACGGTAGCGATACCTCGCTCTTTCGCGATCGAGCTGATTGCCGCGGTGACGGCTCGAATCTGCGGGACGCCGCCCACCACACCGTCCACCGTCGAGGAGGCGATCGTCTGCACCGAGTCCAGGATCAGCAGCCCCGGCTTGACCTCGTCGAGGTGCGAGAGCACGGCACCGAGGTCGTTCTCAGCGGCGAGAAGGAAGTCGTCATGCATCGTGTGGGTGCGGTTGGCGCGGGCACGAACCTGAGCGGTGGATTCTTCGCCGGTGATGAGCAGCGCCGGTGGTCCGCCCCGCTGGGCGAACTTCTGGCCGACCTCCAGCAGCAGCGTCGATTTGCCGACGCCGGGCTCGCCGGCAAGGAGCAGCACAGCGCCAGGCACCAAACCACCGCCGAGCACCCGGTCCAGTTCGGCGATGCCGGTCGGACGTGCAGCCGCTACGGAGGCGTCCGGCCGGTTCATCGGCTGCGCGGCAACCCGCGGCGTGACCAGGGTCGGCATGGTGAGCGCCGCGGCACGAACGCCTGCCTCGGCCATGGTCCCCCAAGCCTGGCACTCGGGGCAGCGACCGACCCACCGAACCGACGTCATGCCGCATTCCGTGCAGGCGTAGCCGCCAGCGGGTTTCTTCACGTTCTTGGCCACCGGTTTGGTCACGTGCCCGAGACTACGGACGACCTCTGACGAAACCCGCCAGGCCGGCTGATCGGCTGGCCAGTTCGGCCGACGGGATTTAGGTTCAGGACGCTTCGGAAGGGCTGACCTGCAGCGTCGGAGCCTCTGCTCCGCCCGATGTGAGCTTCACAGCCAGCTGCGCATCGATCGTCGCGCCGCTGGCGAAGGTGAAGGTGACCTGGACCGTCTGGGACGGATAGAGGATCGTATTGAGGCCGACCAGCGTGATCGCCGGGCCGATCGAGCTGTAGCCGATCTGCACCGAGCCGTTCGCCGGGATCGGGATCTGCGACCCGGCGCCACCGGCCGCGCTGGAGGAGCCTTGGGTTGGCGACGCGGTGGGGGAGGAACTTGCCGAACCCGTCGTGCCGCTGGCCGAGGAACTGGCTGACCCGCTGGCCGAGGAACTGGCTGACCCGCTGGTTGAGGAGCTCGCTGACCCGCTGGCCGAGGAACTCTCCGACCCGCTGCCGCTGCTCGAGCCGGACAGCGTCGCTGCCGGGCCACCGGCGTCCGAGGGTGCGACCGGGCCGGTCAGCCCGAGAACCGCGCTCGACGCCACCGGCGAGGTGACTGAGACCAGCTTGTCGTCGGCGGTGCCGTTGTTGACGACGACGAGTTGCAGGTTCGCGCTGGAGCCCTTGGCGTAGTTGTTCGTGGCCGGCGGCAGAACACCGGCATTGCGAATGCCGATGGCCCCGTCATCGGCGGAGACACCGTCGATGGCAGGTTGCTGGTTCACCGTCTGGGCATGCTTGCCCGCCGCGCAACCGGTCAGCAGCGCGAAGCCTGCGACAGCTGCCAGGGCGATGCCGCCGGTCCTGCTCAGCCGACGCTGCGAGCGCGGCACCTGCGAGCGGCGATGCATCAGGCTCACCACGGTCATTCCTCCAGCCATGTTCAACGGTGCTGTGTCGTGGTAGGTACCGTGGCGCCGCTCAGCGAAGCCACCACACCGGTCGGCGACAGCCTAGCGATCGGCGCTCCGACGGCGGTTCGCCGGGTCGCTATGACGCGCTCGTGGGCCCGATAGGACGTCGGTCATTAGCACACCGCGGACGAGTTTCTAGATCAACTCGATCCCGGCGTGTCGCTTTCACGTGTTACCCTTAATGTCATTGAAAGGGGTTGCCTCTATGACTTTTGAGGTCGGCGAAACCGTTGTTTATCCGCATCATGGCGCTGCCAAGATCGAGGCAATCGAGAAGCGCATCATCAAGGGCGAAGAGAAGCTGTACCTGGTTCTGAAGGTTCAGCAGGGTGACCTGACCGTGCGGGTGCCAGCAGACAATGCCGAGATCGTCGGGGTTCGTGATGTAGTCGGCCAGGAGGGTCTGGATCGCGTCTTCGAGGTGCTGCGTGCTCCGCACACCGAGGAACCCACCAACTGGTCCCGCCGCTACAAGGCCAACGGCGAGAAGCTGGCCTCAGGCGATGTGAACAAGGTTGCCGAGGTCGTGCGTGACCTGTGGCGTCGCGAGAAGGATCGCGGGCTCTCCGCCGGCGAAAAGCGGATGTTGGCGAAGGCCCGTCAAATTCTCGTTAGCGAATTGGCGCTTGCTGAAGGTACCAATGAGGACAAGGCCGAATTGGTGCTCGACGAAGTCCTCGCCGAAGCCGTCGCGTAGCCGCAGCATTTCCTGCGGCTGAACATTATGCGCGTTGCGGCCGTCGTGGTGGCTGCTGGATCGGGTCAACGGCTGGGCGCCGATACGCCCAAGGCACTTGTAAGGCTCAACGGCCGTCCCCTCTATGAGTGGGCGGCCGTTGCGCTGTCCCGACACCCGGCGGTGTCCTCGGTCGTCGTGGTGGGACCACGGGCGGCCCAGGCAGAGATGACTCAGGTGCTGTCCGGGACTGCGCGCGTGGTGGTCGGCGGAGCCACCCGCCAGCAGTCGGTGCTCCTTGGCCTGGATGCTGTTGATGACAGCTTCGACGCGGTGCTCATCCACGATGCCGCCCGGCCGCTGATCCCGGCCGCTGTGATCTCCAATGTCGTCGAGGCCCTTACTCGCGGTGCGGTGGCGGCAATCCCTGTCCTGGCCGTCGCGGACACGATCAAGCGCGTCACAGCGGCGGGGCGGGTCATCGAGACGTTGGACCGCGAGCAGTTGCGGGCCGTCCAGACTCCCCAGGGCTTTGACCTGGCAATTCTGCGGGCTGCTCATGCCTCAGCTGCTCATGCCTCAAACGCTCATGCTTCGGCTGCTCGTGCCTCAGCCGCTCCTGCCTCGGACGCTCATGCATCAGCCGCTCCTCCCTCGCCCGTCAAGCGTGAGCCGGTGACCGATGACGCCGCGCTCTTGGAGTCCCTGGGTATCGAGGTGGTGACCGTCGAGGGGTCGGCGCTGGCTTTCAAGATCACCACTCAGCGCGATCTCGACATCGCCGAAGCACTGGCCGGCTCGCGGGCACCCGTGACAGCTCCGGAGGCCTGATGAGTGAGCTGCCTCGGGTCGGCACCGGGGTCGACGTCCATCCGATCGAGGCCGGCCGCGAATGCTGGATCGCTGGGCTCCGCTGGCCAGGTGTCGATGGCTGCTCGGGCCATTCGGACGGTGACGTGGTCGCGCATGCGATGTGCGACGCGCTGCTGTCGGCGGCAGGGCAGGGAGATCTCGGCGCGGTGTTCGGAACGGCTGACCCGCGCTGGGCAGGCGCGTCCGGAGTCGAATTGCTCGCCGAGGTCGTACGTCGGGTTCGGGCGCCGGGTTTCCAGATCGGAAACGTGAGCGTTCAGTTGATCGGTGATCGGCCGAAGATCGGCGCCCGGCGGGCGGAGGCCGAGGCGCTGCTGTCCGAGGTGATCGGTGCGCCGGTGGCGTTGTCGGCCACGACCACTGACGGTCTGGGCTTGACCGGACGGGGCGAGGGCATCGCCGCGATCGCAACTGCGCTCGTCGCGCGAACGTCGGGCGGCTGATCGTCCGGCGGCAAGCTAACCGAGTGCCTGGCGCAGGTCGCTCCACAGGTCCTCGACGTGTTCGATCCCGACGGACAACCGGACCAGCTCGGGCGGTGAGCCCTGGGCGATTTCTCCGGGATACCGGCCACGGCGCTCGATCAGCGACTCGACCCCGCCGATGCTGGTGGCATGCGTGATGAGCCGCACGTCGCGGCACAGGGCGTCGGCTCGCTCGACGGAGTCGACGGTGAAGGACACCAGTGCGGCGTGGTGATCGAGCAGCTTGGCGACCCGTCCGGCCTGCGGATGGTCGCTGAACCCGAGATAGTTCACGGCGCGCACCGCTGGATGCTCGCGGAGCCGCTCGGCAAGCACCGCGGTGTTCGCGACCGCCCGCTCGAGCCGCACGGACAGAGTGCGCAGCCCGCGCAGGGCGAGGTAGGCCTCCAGCGAGCCAGGGATGGCGCCGGTCAGGTTGCGCCGGGTGCGCAGGCGCTCGGCGAGGTCCGGCTCTGCCGCGATCAGCAGCCCTGAGATCACGTCGCTGTGGCCGGAGATCCATTTCGTCGCCGAGTGCATGACGACATCGGCACCATGCTCCAAGGCGCGAATGCCCAATGGTGTGGCGATCGTCGCATCGACGACGCTCAGCGCGCCGCATGCGCGGGCGGCCGCCGTGAGGGCATCGAGGTCGGGGACCGCGAGCATGGGATTCGTCGGGATCTCGAGCCACAGCACCGTCGTGCCGGCG
>JAVEES010000133.1 GCA_030840285.1 Pseudonocardiales bacterium | reverse complement strand
ACCTGGCGAGCTCAGAGCACTTCCAACCCCAGGGGTCGATAGACCCAGGGCGTACTCGCCCGGATCGCCCGGCACGTCAAGCGGTCTCGCACACCCTGTCGCACCGCGACCGTCACCCGGAGGACACCGGCGGGCGATGCCAGGCGAACGGTCGCCGTCTCTTCACGTTGCGGACCCGACCTCGCCACCGTGTCCACATCGAGCACCCGAAGATCGTCAACCGCCATCAGCTGGAGCTCACGATGCGCGAAGGCCAGGGCTGCCTGGGCAACGGGTGGCATTCCGATCTGCCCGCGTAGCAGTGGCACCAGCACCTCGCCGCGATCGGTCGCGGCCGCCAGGTCTTCAACGGAGTCAACAGACACCCGGCCGTAGACCGAGCCCGCCGGCAGCGCCAGGACGTTGGCCGCGAAGCGATCGCCACCGAGGTGACTGGACTCCCACACCGCCCCGGGACGAACGCTGTCCAAGGCGGCCGCTACCGGTCGGCCATTGACAGCGCAGCAGGGGTCATGACGACCGTGGGCGCAGACCAGGTAGACCGGCTCGGCGGGAGTCTGCCCCGGTCCGGTCAGCTCCAGCTCTGCCAGCCGCACCAGCTCCTGGTGGATGGCCGAGTCATAGTCCAGATCGAGCAGCTCGGCGTCGGCGGCAAAGCGTCCCCACACCAGCGCGCGCCGCCCCGGCCGGGAGTCGGCGAACGCCCAGCGACGTTTCGCCTGCTCGCTCGGATCTGGCTGCGGCCACGGCCCCGAGGGGCCCTCGCCACGGCCCGGACGCCGGATCGCCACCACGCGCACTCCCCCAGCCCGCATCCGGAGGAATAGCTGCTGTGCCACTTCAGCGTCGAATCGCGAATCCAGCAGGCCTTCGATACCCCAACCGCCGGGCTGCTCGACCATGAGCACCCGCCCGGCGCTGAAGGCCGTGCCGAGCATCGGATCCTGGCGTTGGGCGGCTCGCACCGCGCAGCGTTGGCCGGCCGGCGTCGGCGCACCGGCACCTTTGTCAGGCACTGCCGGCAGGCACCAGCACTGCCTCGCGCAGCAGCCGAGCCACCAGGTCGAGTTGCTCGCCGCCATCCAGACCGGGCAGCTCGGCGGGGGTGAACACCTGGCCGGACAGGGCCAGCTTGAGCGCCGCCGCCATCGACTGCGGCAGCGAGATACCGCGATCGAGCAGCTGCAGGCGAACGCCCTCAGCGCCCTCACGGACATCGATCCGCAGACCTCGGCGAACCCGGACCGGCGTCTCAGCCGTCAAGCCGGCGAGCGAGCGGAGCTGCTGCAGCGGTGCGATCGGCGCCGGCCGGGTAGTGCGGGTCAGCTCCGAGCCGATCCGGGCCGCGACCGCCGCCACCTGGACGTTGTCCGGTTCGGCGACCAGGTTGGTGAGCAACCGCGCCGCGTGCCTGAGCTCGGGAGCCAGCACGGACGGGTCGGCGAGGTCCAGGCCGAGCGGCAACGACCGTCGCAGCTCCGGCTCGGCAGCGGCGGAGGCAAGGAGTTGGCGGATCAGTGAATACCGGTTGATCGGATGGACGCCGACGGTCAGGTGGATCGACAGCTCGCCCAGCGCGGTCGCGGAATGCAGATAACCCCGCGGCAGGTACAACGCGTCACCAGGCTCCAGCGTCACCTCCAGCAGGGGCGCTTCGGCGGCCCGCGCCATCACGGCCTCGCGATGCTGTTGCCAGGTCTGCTCGGGCAATGGGTCGATGAGGACCGGACGATGGATCAGCCATCGCTTGCGGCCGCTGATCTGCAGGACGAACACGTCATGGGTGTCGTAGTGCGCGCTGAAACCCTGGTTCTGAGACGGCGTGACGTAGGCGTTGATCTGCACCGGGTGGCCCAGCTGGGCTGCCAGATCGCTCCCGAACTCGATGAGGGGCGGCCAGGTTCGATGCAGGCCCTGCAACACCAGGCTGGCGCCGTCGGCGAGCTGCGCGAGCACCTTGTCGTCGGCGACCTGATCGGCGATGGTCGCGCCTACGCCGCCGGCCCGGGTATAGCTGACGGAGTTCAGCTCTGAACCTTGTTTCACCATACGGGCGAAGGGCGTTCTCAACCCACGACGTGAAACCAGCTCGTCGGCCGCGGCCTCGCTGAAGAGATCCGCGAAGTCCCCGCGGCGCTGTGAGGCCGGGCTGTACAGCGGCTCGCGAGACCAATACCGATCGCTGAACTCCTCCACCGGAACGGCGATGCATCGTCGCAGCGGATCACCGTCAGCTGCACGAATTACCGAGCCGGCAGTTCCGCTCGCCACGTCCGGCCAGCTGCCGCTATGACCATTCACGCGCCACGATCGGCGCCACCGTCAGCACCGCTGTCTGCGCCACCATCAGCCCCGCTGTCCGCGCCACCGTCAGCACCGCTGCCGCCTTCAGCGCCACCGTTCGCGCCACCATCAGCACCGCTGTCCGCGCCACCGTCAGCCCCGCTGCCGCCTCCAGCGCCACCGTCCGCGCCACCATCAGCACCGCTGTCCGCGCCACCGTCAGCACCGCTGCCACCATCGGCACCGCCATCAGCGCCACCATCGTGCACGCCCAAAACGCCGTCTGCCCCGCCGTCAGCAGTGCCCTCGGCCCCGCCGACCTGCCCGGACCTGATGTCGTCGTCGTCCACACTCATCTGGATCTCCTCGCCTAACGGGCCGATCCAGCCGGACCGGCTGCAAGTGGGCGGTTGCTGGCCCGCTCTCACGTTAGCGATCTTCATCCCGGCGCGACAGCCCCATCCGGGACAGCGCGTGGGCAGACCTAACTGCGATGATCTTGTTGCAAGAGACGTCACATTCCGAACCTCACCCTTCGGACGGGTGAGAGCTCTCGCTAGGTTTGCCCCATCGCGCACCGCCGAGAAGGGGCATCCATGAGCAGCATCGTCATGACAGCAGATCGACCGGTCCTCGCAGACCTGATCCCGGGTGCCCGAGTTCGTGACGCACTCCTGATCGCCGGCGGTGCGGGCCTGACCGGTGCGGCCGCTCAGGTATCGGTTCACACGTCGCTGTCACCGGTGCCCTTCACCCTCCAGACGCTGGCGGTGTTGCTGGTCGGCGCATCCCTCGGCTCCCTTCGGGGACTGCTGAGCATGACGCTCTACCTGCTGGCCGGTCTCGCGGGAGTCCCCTGGTACGCCGACCACAGCCATGGCTGGGCCGGACCGTCCTTCGGCTACATCCTCGGCTTCGTCCTCGCCGCGACGGTGGTCGGCTTCCTGGCCGAGCGGCGAGTGGACCGCCACGTCCTCAGCACCGCGGCGCTGATGGTCTTGGGGAATGTGATCATCTATGCCATCGGAGCGTCCTGGCTCGCCGTGGATCTCAGCCTGAGCATGCACAAGGCTTTCGAACTCGGGGTGCGGCCCTTCCTCGCGTCGGACCTGCTCAAGACTGCGATCGCCGCGATCGCACTGCCCAGCGCCTGGAAACTCGCTCGCCGCTGATGACCCGGCCTGGACAGCAGGCCATCCGGGCGTGGCCGACGGTGGCTGGCGAGAATCCATGAACTCGCACTGGACAGCCCCGGTCAACTGAGCGCATCGTGGAAGCCGTGCAGATCCCAGCGGCGGCGGGTCGTGCCGGGTTGGGCCGGCCGGCCCGACGGACAGACGCCGAA
>JAVEES010000124.1 GCA_030840285.1 Pseudonocardiales bacterium | reverse complement strand
GATCATCACCGATCTTGCCGTCATCGATGTCACCGACGCTGGTCTGGTTCTGCGTGAGACCGCCCCGGGAGTCACCGCCGCCGACGTCCAGGCCGCGACCCAGCCTCGCCTGACCACAGGTTCCTGAACGCAAAACCTGAACGCAAAATAGGCGTCGACATGCTGAATAGCAGCGTGTCGACGCCTATTTTCGGGGCGCGTCAGGAAGGCGTCGGCCAGGTCGGGGGAGCCTGGTGTGTCATGACGTCGTCCGGCTGCGCCTTGGGCATGACGATCCAGAGGATCGGATAGAGCAGCAGTTGGCAGCCGGGAACTACCAGCAGGACGAGCACGAACAGCAGCCGGGCGGGCCAGGGGTCCAGGCCGACTCGGCGGCCGAGCCCCGCGCAGACCCCGCCGAGGATGCGTCCTTCGCTCTGGCGGACGAGCCCGTGGCGGCGGAACAGGTCGTGAATGGACCCCATGATGTCTTCTTCCCTTCGGTGATGGGCCGTGATGGCCCTCGATGCCCTGCTGGCCTCGATGTATCAAGCATCGGCTTCGGCGGGCCCGCGGGCATGAGGGTGCGCCCTGGCATCGACCCTGGAATCAGCGTGCGCGGGTCAGGGTGCATTCGGGGGTTCCGGCTCAGGGTCCCAGAACGAGAAATAGGCGTCGACACGCTGAATAGACGCGTGTCGACACCTATTTTTGCGAAGCAGGGAGGTCAGCGAGGGGGTAGGGAGGCCAGCGAACCAGGCGGACGGGCGGGTGGGTTAGTCGGCGGGGATGAGCACTCCGAAGCCCGCCACGGACAGGCGTAGCAAGACTTGTCCGGGCGCCAGCAGGTCGGCGATCTTGGCCGCGCTGAGCACCTCCAGTTCGGCGAGCCGCTCGCTGTATCGCTGCGGGCTTTCCAGCCGCGCCTGGTGCAGCGTTTCGGTGTTCTGCCAGACCTTCTGCCTCGCCTCACGCAGGAACCGCCTCGAGGACAAGCGATTCAACGGCGCGAGGGCACGATCCAGCAGGGACCGTGCGCTGGTGCTGCTCAACACGGCATCCTCAGCCGCGACCCGCTGCGAGAGCACCGCGTCGATACGCTCGTGATCGCGTCGACGGCGCTGGATCAACTCCTCGTCCTCGAAATCCGCATCGGAGATGACAGCCAGCAGCGCCTGGGGCAGGTCGTAGTTGATGTGCGCGTTGATGCCGAGCAGCACGTGCCGCAGCGCAGGCAGCTCCGGCGGTGCAGCAAAGGCCAGCCGCCATGGTCTGGGCACGCCGGCTCGCTGATCCTGGTAGTAGGCCCGCAGGGCCGACAGGTACAGCTCGGCGAAGACGACATCCCACGCGCTCACCCAGCCGGGATCCTCGAATTCCCCGCCGCGCACTGCCTTGCCCACCGCGGCCGTCGTGCGCTGGTAGGTCTGGAGAAAGACGCGATGCGCGGGGCTGGTAACAGTCCGCAGCTCGTCGGTCATCTGCTGCAGCACGTCATCGATCTGAGAATTCATCCGACCACCTGAGCTCAACGGGGAAACAGCTCGTCCTACCGACGCCGGCAAGCCGCCCTCAACGGTCGAAAGAGCCGAGCCACTCACCGGTGCGCGGGCTGACGACGCCGGTCCGCACGGCCGTCGTGGCGACCTCGAGCCTGGAATGCGCGCCCATCTTGGTCAGGACGCTCTGGACGTGACAACGCACCGTAGTTCGCGAGATGCCCAGCCGCCTGGCGAGTTTGGCGGTGTCCTCGCCGCGGACCAGGGCGCTCAGAACCTCTCGTTCGCGCGGCGTCAGAAAAGAGGCCAGGCGACGGTTGTCGTGCACTCGCGTGGGAGTGAACCGCACGCGAGACTCCGAAGGCGCCGACGGAGAGCTACCGGCATGGACGGAATCGATCAGCCGGATGATGTCCTCCAGTGGCTTGCGCTTGTCGGCTACGGCTCGCGCGCCGACCGCTTCGGCGACGGTCGCTCCGGCGGTGAGGTCATCGGTCAGCAGCACCACAGCGGTGCTCGGCTTGACGATGCCCATCAGCAGCACGTCCGCGGAATCGGTGGCGTCCAGGCGCGGCACGTCCACCAGGCACACGTCGACGTCATCGTGGGAAACCGTCAGCGACGCCTCGCTGAGCGTGCTGACGACGGCAACGACGTCGTCGCCCCGGGTGGTGAGCAGGAAGCTCATCGATTCGGCAAACACCGGATAACTGGTACAGATCACGATTCGCATCAGGCGCCCCCGCTTATCAGCTGTATACCCGGATTGTCAGCCGCCGGTACCGAGATCTTCACCAGGCCGCCGCCGTACTCGCTCAGCGCGGTACTGAAGGTTCCGCCCCAAGCAGCCACGAATTCGCTCACAATGCTCAAACCCCGCGCTTCGGGGCGGCTCGTCTCCGGGCCGAATCCTGGGCCGTCGTCAGAGACGGTGACCTCGACGAGCTCCCCGGTGGTGTGCACGGCGACGTCGATGATTCCGGTCGGACCGGCCGCCTGCACGGCGTTGTCCATCAGATTGCGCATCACTCGCCAGAAGGGCAGCCGATCAACGTATGCCCATGCGACGCCGGCGTTGAGGATCAGTCGAGTCTGCGTGGTCAACCGCATGGGCAGGACGACGTCGCTGACCAGCGCATCGATGCGCACCGGCTCCGCGGCATAGTCACGGGCGCCGACGTCGGCCGAGCCCCCGCCGTAGGCGCGCAACAATTCGTCCAGCCACCCGATCTCACCCAGGATCTGTCGCGCTCGCTGGCGACTTTCCGGGCCGACGTCGTGAGAGGAACTCAGCACCGAGGCAAGCAACGTTATGGTGCCGATCTCGTGCTGGATGTCGTGGCCGAACCGGCGCCGGCGCTCGTCGCTGAGCTGGCCCGGCCCTCGGGCACCGGCACGGCGGTCCTTGGTGCGACGGTCGGGCCGCGCGGGTGGCTGGCCGGCAGGAACCGTGCTGCCATTGGGCTCTTCTGAGCCGTGCCCTGATGTCGATGCGTAACTCAATATCGCTCACTCCCCCGATGCAAGCTCCTACAATGTCCACCACTTCGCGCAGAAAAACAACGGGGAACTAATTACAGTCCTATTTGCCTGCGTGCCTTTAACATTCGCGCGGAACAGGAATTGCGCCCGGTTATGTGCTTGGCTGCGCCGCAATGATGCGATGTGAAGGATTGCGCGAAGTGCAGGCTCAGATCAGGCGGACCTTCCCCGGCGAGCCGTCCTCGGCTACCGTCGGCGACTGAAGGTGTCCGTGCATCCACTGCGGGCACCCGCTAACCAGACGCCGTGTGGGCAGCGCTGCCCGGCCACGGACGCGCATGCCAATCCGAGATCACGGGCGGCGAATACGACGAGGTGTCATGACCCGGTCCTCAGACCCGACTCCGCACCGGCGAGCGTGGCGGGGGATACCGCTCTGGGCGATCGCCCTGCTGATTGCCGCTGTGCTCGGCGGCACGCTGGTCACGGTGCGGGCCACCTCCTCCACCGGAAAGAACCCGCCGGGGCCATCGCACAAGGCCGCGGGAAGCAACGATCCGAGTGTTACGACCGACGCGACCCGGCCACCGTCCTCGACGCAGCGCCCAGCTAGCTCTTCCTCGGCCACGGCGCCCTCGCTCACAGGCAGCAAGACCGGCTCGGCAAGCCCCGCCAAGACGGCGACCGGCACGCCATCGGCCACGACGGCGGGACCCACCGCGGGCACGCCGGCGGTGAGCACGGGGTCCGCACCGGCCTCGACGGCGCCCTCCGCGGCCGGTTACTTCACCCTTGCCCCGGTCGGGGTGTGGTCGAGCCTGCCTAGCGATTCGTCCTGCGCGGCCAGGGTCCGCCGTTCCAGTTGGGAGCCGCGTCCGGACAACACGCGGGCCAATCACACCCTGGTCGATGCCGCGGCCGTGCATCGGGCCTTTGCCGCCCGCCCGGTGTCGGGCGGCAATTCGACCGACGTCCGGTGGGACAACTGGCTGCTGCAGCGCGTCGATGGCCAGTTCACCGGTACGACGGATGAGATCTTTCAATGGGCAGCTTGCAAATGGGGATTGTCCGACAATTCGTTGCGCGCCATCGCCGTAAGGGAATCCACCTGGTACCAGTACGAGTCCTATCCGTCCGGGCGTCCTGTCATCGACTGGGGAATGGGGGATCAGATGCCCGCCGGGACGTCCGGGGCCAAGACCTTCTGTGACATGGTCGCCACCTTCGGGCGGGATTACCAGAAGGACTTCGGGGCCGCGATCTGCCCGCGGACATACGGGATCGTGGGCGTGATGTCCTGGCAGGATCCGAAGTGGGGCCAGATGCCCGCCAACCAGAACGGCACCTTCCCGTTCAACCGCCGTTCCACCGCCTTCGCCGTGGACTACCTCGCCTCCCAGCTTCGGGGCTGCTACAACGGCTGGGAATTCTTCCTGCGGGACAGCGGTGCCTACCAGGCGGGCGATATGTGGGGATGTATCGGAGCCTGGTACGCCGGTGACTGGCACAGTGCGGACGCCAACGGCTACATCTCACGGGTGAGCAAGGAGCTGGCCAATCGCACCTGGTTGGAGTCGGACTGGCCCACGGTCAGGCCGTCCTGCAGTGCCACCTACGGCTGCCCGGTGCCAGGCATTCAGTAGCGGGACAGAGCACCGCATAGGAGGACCGAACCCGGTCACGGGCGGGTGTCGGCGTTGGCCAGGTCTCGCAGCACCTTGATCGCACCCGCCGACAGCCCCGTGTCGAAGATCGTGACCTCACCGATACTGCCGTTGAACAAGTACTTCTGACCGTCCTGCGAGCCGATCCAGCCGTCGAGTACGGCCTGCGCCGTGGCCGGCAGATCCCTTCGCTGCGCCACCCGGATGCCATCGCGGTAGAGGGTCAGCACCGATCCCGACCGGGACAGCGCCCACATCGTCCAGCGGCCGACGTTCGATACGGCCGCGTCCGGTTGTAGCGGATATTCCTTGCCGGTAAGCCATACGGCGGCAAGCGCGGCGGTGACCGCGCCTGGGCGGACGAGCAGCCTTACCGTGCGATCACCGGCGTACAGCGCGTTGTTGCCGTTCTCGTTGCCGGCGCCGGCCCGGGCTAGATTGGCCCATCCGAGCAGGGTGAAATCACGAAGTGGCGGCAAGGTCGGCAGGCGCACCGTGCCCGTCCGGCCATCGAAACGGGTCACGCCATGCGGATCGCCGGCAATGGGTCCGTTCAGGTCCGGGGCGACACCGCCGACGTAGCTGCCCGTGCGTTTGCCGACCTCGTCCCGAGCCTTGCCACGGCCCAGCTCAGCAAGTCGCCACCGCGCGAGCAGATCGGTCTGCTGTTGCAGGAAGCGCTCGTAGGACACCGTGGCAACGATGATTGTCGCGCTGGTCGGCGAGTTACCGCTGCGGCTCTGCGCACGGATCCGGTAGTAGTACAGGGGCGCGGTCAAGCCCCGGTCCTGGAAGCTGCGGTCGGTGCCGGGCAGCGTGACGATGGTGGAGCCGGTGAAGTCTGCGCTCAGGCTGCGTTCGATGACGTACTGATCGGCGTTACCCGCGCGGTCGGTCCACCTCAGCTCTGCGGTGTCTGAGCCCACCAGGGTTGCCGTGACCTTCGCCGGAACCTTCGGCGGTGGCGTCCGCGGGTCGAGGAATCGACGGATGACCTGGGCGGTGACGTGTTGCACGGTCGGGTCGACGTAATCGTGCGCATCGTCGCCGGCCAGGCCCCAACTCCATTCGATCGTGCCCGCGCCGAAGACCCACGCCCCGCTCGGCGCCTGGTACACAACGGCATTCTGCAGATCCCTGGAGCCGTCGGAGTTCACGTACGGCGATCGCGACAGCAGCGCGTAGGTCCCGGCAACGAAACGCGGCAGCGGAGTATCGGCGAACTGGTGGTCGGTCTCATAGCCGACGACCGTGCCGCCCGGCCGCCCGCTCACCGCCGTCGACCCGGAGTAGACCCAATTCGAGGTGTTGATCGGCACCAGGGCCGCAGGCGTGCCGCCTTCGGCCTCTTCAGAGTTGAACTGGATGCCGACCAGTCCCTGCTCCGGACGGTTCAGCTGCGGATCGCGCCAGCGGACCGTCAACAGCGGACCTTTGACCGGATCCAGGTCTGCATCCTTGTAACAGACGATCACGCGGTTGGGTACCCCCGAGGCAGAAGCCTTGAAGCGAACCTGCCAGTAGATTGCATTGGCTCCGAAGAACCCCAGGCTGACACCGGCATCCCTTGCCCGGGTCACCGAGTCATACATCTGCTTGGACCAGTACTCATCATGGCCGACAGATAGAAAGCCCTTGTAGCGCAGCAGATTAGCCCCGTTGGCATGCGTGTCGACGTCCGTGGAGTAGCTGACGTCGAACCCGGACATCTCGATCCACAGAACGAAGTAGAACTCCCAATCCAAGAAATTCCCGGCACCGTGATCGCTGGCGTACGGACGGTCGAAGGACACCATCACCGCGCGGGTGGTCCCCAACCGCGTGACCGCGGCCGAACTGCTGCCCTCGTACAGGCTCTTGCCCGTTCGTGGCGGCCGGCCGGGTACGTCGTCCTGCGGATAACCGTTGTAGGCCTGATAGGTGTTGACGCTCTGCTGATAGAGCAGCGCGCCGGGATGCCGATCATCTCGCACCGCGAAGGTGACGTAACTCTGAAACCCCAGGGCATTGATGAGTTTGGCGAGGTAGATGCCTGTCGTCCAGGTGGGCGGTACCGAAAGCGAATAGCTTGCCGGCCAAGGACAACTGACCATCCCGGTGACCGGGTCAGCAGGGCATCGCGCTTGCGGCTTACCGGTCAGGCCAGAGATCCGCTGCATCAAACGGCCGCCGAGGCCCTGGTAGTAGCCCATTCGATAGATGTCGATCGAGTAGCTCTGCGCCGGGCTCACCGAAACGTTGAAGGCTATCGAGCTGCCGATGTTGACGCTGGTCGCGGAGGCGTAACCCTCGATCTGCCGCGCGACACCGTCGGCCGCCTTGTTGCGGATCTGCCAGTTGACCGATCCCGCGTGCTCGTTCTCTGCCGTGATCCGGTTCTCGCCGGTACTTGCCGGATGCGGGGAGCAGGCGGCAACGAAGCAGAGCAGCATCGTGATCGACAGCAGGCTCGCTAGCGCCGTCCTGCCTCGCGGTATCCGGTACCGCGGTGTACGTCTCATGGCAGCCCCCGCGTGCCTGTAACCCCGGGCGCGTTGCCGCGTCAGCTGCCAACCGCGCGGGTACGAAGCAGCACCCTACGTGCGCCCGGGAGCTGGGAATACCTCCAAACCGATGAGGCTGCCTAGTACAGATGGACGATGCCCGCCCCTGTCGCCAGGAGCTAATTTGCCTAGGCGTTGACACGCCTGTGACATCGATGTGCCCCGCTCGACCATGGAGAGGCACCGGCCGCAGCGGGTCGCTCGCGTACGGGGGAGAAGTAATGAGTGACACTGGGCTGCGCGTTGCCGTCATAGGCTGCGGTTACTGGGGATCAAAGCATGTCCGCGTCCTGCATTCCACCGAAGGCGTGGATCGGGTGGTCATGGTCGATGCCAACGTGGACCGGATCGCCACGCTGTCGCGGACCTACCCCTCCGCCGGCGCCTTCACCAATCTCGACGATGCCATGGACCACATCGACGCCGTCGTCGTGGCCACGCCGCCGAGCACGCACGTGCCACTGGCGCTGCGCGCATTGCAGGCCGGCAAGCACGCCCTTGTGGAGAAGCCGCTCGCGCCGACCGCGGCCGGTGCACGCCTGCTGATCGAGGCTGCCGAGCGCAGCGGCGCGATGCTGATGGCCGGGCACACCTTCGAATACAACTCCGCGGTGTGGAAGTTGCGCGAGCTGGTGCAGACGCGCGCGCTCGGCGAGGTGTACTACATCGACACCGCGCGACTCAATCTCGGCCTGTACCAGAGCGACGTCAACGTGATCATGGACCTTGCCCCGCATGACGTCTCGATCATCAACCACATCCTCGGCGAGCGTCCGGTGGCGGTGCAGGCATGGGCCTCGCGCCATGCCCACCGACGGTTCGAAGATGTCGCCTATCTCCGGCTGTTCTACGACGACCACCGCCTGTCGGCCAACATCCATGTGAGCTGGCTGGATCCGTGCAAGGTCCGCCGCGTCACGGCCGTGGGCAGCGACAAGATGGCCATCTATAACGACTTGTCGGCCGATGAGCGGATTCGCGTTCTGGACAAAGGCGTTTCGGCACCGCTGAGTGAGGACGACCTGACGCAGCCACCGATGTCCTACCGGTACGGCGACATCCTCTCGCCCTACCTCAGCACCGACGAACCGCTGGCCGTGCAGGATCGCCACTTCGCCGAATGCCTGCTCACCGGTGCGCCGCCGGCGACCGACGGGCAGAACGGGCTCGCAGTGGTGGAGGTGCTCGAGGCAGCGCAACTGTCGGTACAGCTCAATCGGCCGGTGACCTTGGACGAGGTTCGCGAGGAGAGCATCTCGGCATCCGAACTGGCCGCCAGCGAACTTGCCGCCAGCCGGACCAGGCTAGGTCCGCGGCAGGTGGCCCTGGACGGGGACCGGCAACTTGCCAGAGCGGTCAACGATTGACATGGCACGTTATGTCCATGCCAGGCGGCTGCCTGAGGTGGCCCTGGCAGATGCGGCGACGGCAGCTTCGCCGGGTGGCGATGCCTGGGTCCCTTTCACCGACCTCAGGGCGATGACGCTCGAGGTCGAGACCGAGATCTGGCGTGGCTGGAGTGCCATCGTCGAATCCAGCGCGTTCATCGGTGGTTCGGCAGTGGAGTTGTTCGAGCAGCAATGGGCTGAATACTGCGGCACCGCTCATGCGGTCGGTGTTGCCAACGGGACGGATGCCTTACAGCTCACGCTGATGGCACTGGGGATCGGCCCCGGCGACGAGGTCATCGTGCCTGCCAACACCTTCATCGCCACGGCCGAGGCAGTGGTGCTCAGCGGTGCCACGCCGCGATTCGTCGATGTCGACCCGCACACGCTGCTGATCACACCAGAGACCGTCGAAGCTTCGATCACCGATGAGACCCGAGCCCTCATCGTGGTGCACCTCTACGGCCAGCTCGCGGACATGGACGCCTTGCGGGCCCTGACCGATCGGGCCGGCATCATGCTGATCGAGGATGCCGCTCAGGCCCACGGCGGAACGTGGCGGGGCTATCGGGCCGGCTCCTTCGGGGTTGCGGGCTGTTTCAGCTTCTACCCGGGCAAGAACCTCGGCGCCTTCGGCGACGCCGGCGCTGTCGTCTGCTCCGATCCGGTCCTCGCACAGCGGCTGCGTTCCATGCGAGATCACGGCCGGGTCGCCGGTTCCCACTACCAGCACGACATGATCGCCACCAACAGCCGCCTGGATGCGCTGCAGGCGGTCGTGCTCAGTGCGAAGCTGGCGCGGCTCGAAGCCTGGAACGAGTCGCGCCGCTCAATCATGGCCAGCTACCGAGCGGCCGCCTCAGCCGGATCGCTGAGGTTCATCGAGGAGACGCCCGGCGCGCGAGGCGTGTATCACCTTGCCGTCGCGCGGGTGAGCGACCGATCCGCCGCCGAGCGCCTGTTTGCCGAACGGCACCTGCAGACCGCGGTCCACTATCCGACGCCGTGCCACCTGTCCGGCCCGTACCGACGCTTCGCGGACTCGACACTGCCGGTCGCGGAAGGAGCCGCGGGCCAGATCATCTCCCTGCCGCTCTTCCCGCACATGGACCAGCGGCAGGTCGCGCGGGTGTGCGAGGCAATCAGTGAGCTGGACCAGCGGCTCGTATACGCGGAGAGTTCCAGTGCCTGACATCTCGATCGGTATCGGATTGTCGGCGGACCCGTCCGCCGTTATCGGCTACCCGGCATCCCGATCGGGCGCCACCGTCCTGGAACTGGGCAATGAGGCCCGCGTGCGCGGCGGTACGACGATCTATCTCGGCTCGCGGATCGGTGCGCGGTTCAACACCGGGCACAACGTGGTCATCCGGGAGCAGTGCAGCATCGGCGACGACGTCTCGGTGTGGAGCAATTCGGTCATCGACTACAGCTGCCGGATCGGCAACGGGGTAAAGATCCATTCCAACTGCTATGTGGCCCAGTACACCGAGATCGAGGACGGAGCGTTCCTCGCCCCCGGCGTCACCATCGCCAACGACCTGTACCCGGGGCAGGAGGCTTCGGCGGAGTTGATGTCCGGTCCGTGGATCGGCGCCGGAGCGCAGGTGGGAGTGAACGTCACCATCCTGCCGTACGTCCGGATCGGCGCCGGCAGCCTGATCGGCGCCGGGGCGGTCGTGGTGGCCGATGTGCCCGAAGGCGCCGTCGTGTACGGCAATCCTGCTCGCGTGCGTGGCCGCGTCTCGGACCTGACCGCTATCGAGCGGCGGGTGGAGGCGGTCGGTGCGTCGGCCAGCCGGTTCCGGCGGACGGCATCGGATCACCCGGTCTCGGCGAGATAAGCCCGGCCATGCTCGAAAGCACCCCGTTCTTCAACGCGCGGAACCGCAGCGAGTCGGCCAGCGGCCGCCTGATCGGCAAGCGCGCCTTTGATCTTGTGCTGGCGGTGATTCTGCTCTGCCTGCTGCTTCCGCTGTTGGTGGTGTCCGCGCTGCTGGTACGGATCACCTCACCCGGACCGGTGCTGTTTCGCCAGGTTCGGGTGGGGCGTTTCGGCCGTCCGTTCGTGATGTACAAGTTCCGGACGATGTATGAAGGTAGTTCAGACGGCATACACCGGGCCTACGTCTCCAAGCTGCTGACCGATGAGAACCCGCCCGCCGGCGGCGAGAGCGGCCTGTTCAAGCTCGAGGCGGATCCGCGCGTCACCCGGGTCGGCGGGTTGCTACGCCGCACCAGCCTGGACGAACTGCCACAGCTGCTCAACGTCGTGCGCGGTGACATGTCGCTGGTCGGGCCGCGGCCCGCGTTGCCATGGGAAGTCGAGCTGATGGGTGCCGCCCACGAACGCCGGCTGCTGGTGCCACCCGGACTCACCGGCCTGTGGCAGGTAAGTGGCCGCAACTTCCTGACGATGCGCGAGGGTCTGGCGCTGGACCTGGAGTACGTCCGGCGGCAGGGCTTCTGGTTCGACCTCGTCATCCTGCTCAAGACGGTTCCGGTCGTGCTGTTCTCCGGTGGTGCGCGATGAGGCCAACAGCTTCGCGCGCGGTCGGACCGGCCGCTGAGGACCTCGCCCAGGCGACCCCCGCGGAGGCCGCCGGTGACTCGATCTCGGTTGCCACCTGGACCCTGCTCAGCCGCATCACTGGGGTAGTGCGGATCGCGACGATCGGGGCGGTGCTCGGTCCGACCTTCTTCGGCAACACCTTCCAGTTCACCAACTCGCTGCCGAATCTGGTCTATTACGGCTTCCTCGGTGGATCCCTGTTCTCCTCGCTGTTGGTGCCCGCACTCGTCCAACACATCGATTCCGGTGACCGCGCCGCCTCCGAACGGGTCGCGGGCGGGTTTCTCGGGCTTACCGTTGCCGCCCTCGTCGCCGTCGTGCCGATCGCGGTACTTCTCGGGCCGATCCTGCTCGGTACCGCGGTGGGCACCGGTCACTCCGGCGGGGGTTCCCAGCAGGAGCTCGGCAGAACGCTGATCCTGCTGTTCGCTCCGCAGGTCTTCGGCTATGCGATTGTCGGCTCGGCCACGGCGGCGATGAATGCCCACCGGCGCTTCGCCCTGGCCTCGGCGGCGCCCGCGTTCGAAAACATCGGCATCATCTGCATCCTCGGACTCACCGCCCTCATCTACGGAACCTCGCACGGCCTGGCGGACGTGCCTACCGGCGAGGTACTGCTGCTCGGGCTGGGCACCACCGGTGCGGTGTTGCTGCATGCCGCAGTGCAGTGGTGGGGCGCCCGCCGCGTCGGCGTCACGCTCCGGCCACGCGCGGGATGGCGCGATCCCGAAGTCCGGGTCGTGGTGCGCAGAGCGCTGCCGTCGCTGGCCCAGGCCGGCCTGATCGCCCTTCAGACGCTGGTGTTGCTCAGCATCGCCAACCGGGTCGCGGGTGGCGTTGTCGCCTTCCAGATCGCGCTCAACTTCTACACCCTTGCCATCGCGCTGGGGGCCACCCCGGTCGCCCTGTCGCTGCTGCCTCGGCTGGCACGCATGCATGCCAGGGGTGACCGGACGATGTTCTCCGACACCCTCGCCCGCGGCTACGCCCTGGCCTTCTTCGTGGCGATACCGGCCTCGGTGGGTTACGCGGCTCTTGCCGTTCCGCTGGCGCACGCCATCTCATTCGGGCGGATGAACAACGCGCAGGGCGTCAGCATGGTCGCGGGCTCGATCGCGGCCCTCTCGGTCGCCGTGCTGGCCCAGACCGCGTTCATGATCGCGACGTACGCCAGTTACGCGCGTACCGAAACGCGGGCACCGCTGCGGTCCATGGCGTTGCAGGCGGTGGTCTGCCTGGTTCTGCTGAGCCTGGTGGTCACCCAGCGAGGTACCGGCATCCCGGCGCTGATCGGCGGCGCGTTCTCGCTTTCCGTCCTGATCGGTGCAGTGCACCTCACCCGCGGGCTGGCTCGCAGCGTGGGCGCCGGCTCGTACCGGATGGCACCGTCGCTGCTCAAAGTGCTGGCCGGATCCGCGCTCATGGCAGGACCGGCCTGGCTCGCGGCCAGCCTGCTCAACCGCTTGGTGCAGGGCCCGGTCGGTGCGCTGCTCGCGATCGCGGTCGGCGTTGCGGTCGGTGGCGGAATCTTCCTGCGCAGCCAGTCGCTGCTGCGGACTCCGGAACTCGGCTGGCTCGCCGACGGTGTGACCGGCGTGCTGGGACGCAAGAAGGCACCGGCCATCGGGGTTGGCCATGTCTGAGACCACCGCTCCAGTGGCTGCTTCGGTAGTGAGGCCAGCGGTGCCGCGCACACCCCGTCGGGTCGAGGCATTCGGGCAGCGCGGCGGCCTGACGATCCTCACCCCCGGTCTGCTCGTGACTGCGGTGCCGGTCGGCCTGGCCACCGCGCTCGCCCCACGGACCGTTGCCGCCGCGGGCCTGGGCATTGCCCTGCTGGTGTGCGTCTTCCGCCGCCCCGCGCTGGCCGGCTATCTCGTGGTGGGCACGACGCCGTTGATCGCGGGGATCGACCGCGGGCAGGCCGTCCCGTTCCTGAGGCCCAGCGAAGCTGTTGCACTCCTGGCCGGAATGGCCCTTGCCGCGCGAGGCATTCCAGGCTTGCGGACCGGCGCGCTGCCACGGCTCACCCTCAACCGGATCGAGATTGCCGTGCTGATGATGGCAGTCTGCAACTCGATCGTGCCGTTGCTGTGGATGCTCGCGCACCAGCAGCCGATCTCGCGCGACGACATCCTCTATGCGCTCGTGCTCTGGAAGTACCTCGGCGTGTACGTCATCATCCGGGTCAGCATCAAGACCGATCAGCAGATACTTCG
>JAVEES010000111.1 GCA_030840285.1 Pseudonocardiales bacterium | reverse complement strand
GGCTCGGCGGCCTGCTGCTCACGGTCGGACCCGCTGTCGCGGGGGTGCCCGAGCCAGCCCCCACCTTGCCGGCTGGGCGCTGCGGCGGGGTGGACCGCAGCGGCGGCCGCGCCGCGGTGACGTCGATGATTACCGGGATCTGAAGCCCCGGGACAGCGACCGAGCCGTCTCGATAGGCCGTAGCCCAGGCCAGCACGGTGCGCAGATAGGGCGCTGACGGGTTGTAGCTGAGAATCGCGGCATCGATCCCGGTTGGGGTCGCCAGATCCCGGCCGTCGGCGCAGAGATACCGGCCAGCCGCGAGCGTCGCGTCGAAGATGTTGTTCGGGTCCCGCCGGCCGTCACCGTTGCCATCTGCGCCCCACCGTGACCAGGTGCTGGGGATGAACTGCATCGGGCCCACCGCGCGGTCGAACAGCGCGTCGCCGTCGAGGGCTCCGCGGTCGGTATCGGTGATCACCGCGTCTCCGGCGATGCCGCCGTCGAGCACCGGACCGAGGATCCGGCCGCGAGTCGTCCCGTCGGCGTAGACCCGTCCGGACTCCGCATGGCCTGATTCGGTATGGCCGATCCCGGCCAGCAACCACCAGGGCAGGTGGCAGGACGGCTGCTCGATCGCCACCCGATTGGCCGCCGACCGATAAGCCCACAGCACCACGTCCGGGATGCCGAGCGGCCCGACGTCGCCGGGTGGCCCGAACGCGATAACCGGCTCGATGGACGGCGCTGCCGCGCTGGGTGGCGCGGTGCTCTTCGGCGGCTGCGCGACGCCCGGCGGGGTCGCCGCGCCGGGGCTTGACGGGCCGCTTCGTCCGGGCAGATCCCCCGTCCGAAGCTCGATCCGGCCGGGAGCGACCGCCTGGGACACCGAGTTGTCGCGGGCGCCGGCGGCCGAATCGGTGACCGGTGCGCTCGCCAGTGCCAGCACAGCCAGCGTCGCGGCGAGCGTCAGCACGGGGGGCAGCGGGTTCGATACCCGCTGCGCACGAGATGCGTATCGCGGTGGTGCCACAGATTTGCCCATGTTCGCCGGACGAGTTCCTCAGCCATCATCGGATGGATCTGCCGGATCCGCCACCCCTTCGCTGACTATTCCGCGACCCATCGCGAGCGATCCTCCCCAATTTTCCGTGATCAACTCGCGTTTGGTGCTGTTATCGCGACGTCAGACGTGAGTTGATCAAGAGGGGGCGGGGGCGGGGTTAGGCGCCGATCGCTGCGGCATCCTCCGTCGTGGGCTCCCGCGGCTCGACCCTCAGCCGGGATGCCCGGCGGCCGTCCACCTCGAGCACCGAGATGACGTGATCCTCGAACTCCACGCGGTCACCGGGTTGGGGCAGCTTGCCCAGCCGTGCCATCACGAAGCCCCCGGCGGTCTCATACGGCCCGTCCGGCAGTTCGAATCCCGCGAACTCCGCGAATTCGTCCAGGTTCAGCCGGCCGTCGAGTTCCACCACCCCGCCGGTAAGCCGGTGGGAGGCGGCGCTGTCGGCGTCGTACTCGTCGCGGATGTCACCGATGATCTCCTCGATCAGGTCCTCGAGGGTCACGATCCCGTCCGTGCCGCCGTACTCGTCCACCACCAGCGCCATATGGTGTCCCTCGCGCCGCATCTCACTGAGCGCGGCCAGCACGTTCTTGGATCCCGGCAGCACCGTGATATCGCGGACCAGATCTGCCACCACGCGGGCGCGGTCAGCGGACGGATCGGCCCCGGGGGCGCCCAGGATCAGGTCGCGGATATGGACGAAGCCGAGCACGTCGTCGTTGCTCTGGCCGATCACCGGGTACCGCGAATGCGGCGAGTCGCCGGCGATCTTGACCGCGCGGCTCACCGTCATGCTGCCCTCGAGGAAGATCACCTCGGTACGCGAGATCATCACGTGGCTGACGGTCCGCTCGCCCGCGGCGAAGACATCGTCGATGAGCCGGCGCTCGTCGGTGGACAGCGACTCGTGCGCCGCTACCAGCCCCCGCAATTCTTCCTCACTGATCATGTCCCGGCCGGCGTCCGGATCCCCGCCGAGGATGCGCACCACGCCGTCGGTGGCCTTGGACAGCAGCCAGATCACCGGACGGAGCACGCTCGCCATCCTGTCCAGCGTCGGCCCGAACAGCAGCGAAGCGCGATCCGGACGCTGCAATGCCAGCCGCTTGGGTGCCAGCTCGCCGAGCACCAGGGTCACCAGCGAGATCAGCAAGGTGACACCGACGATGCCGATCACGCCCGCCAGGGTCTTGCCGACGCCATGATCGACCAGCGAGGTCTTCGCCGCCTCGGACAGCGTCACCGCTCCGAAGGCCGAGGAGAGCAGCGCCGTGGACGTCACGCCGATCTGAACCGCGGCGAGGAAGCGATTCGGGTCGGCGAGCAGCCGGGCCACCGCTTGACCACGCCGGCCCGCCTCGGCCATCGCCTTCGTCTGGCCTTCCCTCAGCGAAACAAGGGCGATCTCGGCTGCGACGAAGAGGGCCTCGATCAGGATCAGGGCGAGGACGATCCCGACGTTGAGCAGAGTGCCGTTCATAAAATGCGGATTGCTCCTCGATTGGCGGGTAAACAACGAGTGTAGGGTCGGCGGCTCGCAGACACCGATCGGCCGACGCCGGTCGCGCCACCACAACGGTGAAAGAGGGACCCAGGGATGCGTGTGCTCGTCACCGGCGGCGCCGGTTATGTCGGAAGCGTCATCAGCGCACAACTGCTGCGGTCCGGGCACCAGGTCACCATCCTGGACGACCTGTCGACCGGGCATGCCGATGCGGTCCCCGACGGGGCCGAGTTCGTCGAGGCCTCGATCGAGGACGCCGCGGCGACGCTGGCGAACGGTATCGAGGCGGTCGTGCACTGTGCCGCCAAGTCGCTGGTGGCCGAATCGGTCGCCGCGCCGCAGCTGTACTGGTCCAACAACGTCGGCGGATCGCTGGGCCTGCTGGAGGCCATGCGCGAGACCGGGGTCCGGCGGATCGTCTTTTCATCCACCGCCGCCACCTACGGCGAGCCCCGCAGCGTCCCGATCTCGGAGACCGATCCGGCCGCACCCACGAATCCGTACGGTGCGAGCAAGCTTGCCGTGGACCAGATGCTCACCGGTTACGCCAATGCGCATGGCTTCGCGGCGGTCAGCCTGCGCTACTTCAATGTCGCCGGTGCGCTGATCGGCGTCGACCGGCCGCTGGGTGAGCGGCACGCCGTCGAGACGCATCTGATCCCGATCGCCCTGCAGGTTGCGGCCGGTCGCCGCCCGGCGCTCAGCGTCTTCG
>JAVEES010000105.1 GCA_030840285.1 Pseudonocardiales bacterium | reverse complement strand
GCAGCGGTGGCGGCGCTGGTGGCGCTCGCGTGGGTTCGGCCGCGGCAGGTCGCAGCCTGAACGCCCCCTGAGGCTCAAACCTCCTCGGTGGCGTTCGCGATCTCCTCGGCCACCTCGCAGATGTCATGGTTGGCGTTCCACACCTGGAGCTGCCGGTGGGCGCCAGTTCCGTTTTCGATGATCCACTCGACCCGGGCGAGCTGCCTGGAGCAGCCAAGCTCACGCGCAATCGGCTTCAGCTCCTTCAGCCGCCGCCGGGCGAGCGTCCGCGCCGGCATCTTCACGCGCCGGCCGGCACCCAGATCCATCAGCGGCGCATCCAGGCCATAGCGCGCGGCCAGCCACTTGTTCTCGGCCAGCAGCATGCGGTGGTAGCTCGTGGGCAGGTTGCCGTCGGCGATCTGGTCGACGAGCTGTTTCACGAGGCACTGCACGTATGCCGCGAGCGCCACCGTGTCCTCGATGCGCGACTGGCAGTCCATCACCCGCAGCTCGATGGTGCCGAACCGCGGATGCGGGCGGACGTCCCACCACAGGTGCGTGTAGTCGCCGATCGCCCCTGTGGCCTCCATGAAACCAACGGCGTCGGCGTAATCCTGGTAGCTCGTGAACCGCGGCGGCAGCCCGCTGCGGGGGAAGGCCGCGAAGATCATCGCCCGAGTGGAGTGCAGCCCGGTCGTCTCGCCCCGCCAGAACGGCGAGTTCGTCGAGAGAGCGAGCAGCACCGGCAGCTCGATCAGGACTCCCTCCATCACGTGCAGCGCAACCTCCGGGCTCGGCACCGCGACGTGCACGTGCATCCCGAACACAAGCTCTCGCCGGGCGACGTACTGGAGCATCTCCACCAGCATGCGATAGCGGTCGCGGGCCGTGATCTTCTGGTGCTCGTAAAGCGAGAAGGGGTGCGTGGCGGCGGCGCCGAGGCGCATCCCGTGGTCGCGCGCGAGGCCCGCGGCGTATCGGCGGATCTTGCGGAGATCCCTCTCAGCCTCGGCGACGCCGTCGCAGACGACGGTGCCCGACTCGAGCACGCACTGCATCAGCTCGGGCTTCAGGCGGTCGGCGAACTCGCTCTTCGCGGAGGCGTCGAGCAGCGGTTCGACGCCCGACACGAGATCGAACGAGTTGGCGTCGACGAGCATGTACTCCTCCTCGACGCCCACCGTCAGCGGCGGCCCGGCGCCGAACCGGTGGTCGAGGACGCTCGATCGCACACCGCCTTTGGATCCATGCTGATCTGCCACAGGAGGGTTCTACCGGAAAGCCGCAGGCAGGAAAAGCCACTGGCGGGAGCCGCAGCAGGGCGCGCGGGAGGGTGCGCCCGGGCCCGTCACCGAAGAATGGGCCGGCAAGTGCCCAGACGAGCCGGGCGCGCCCAGATCCGATTGTGTCACAAATCGAACGCTGCCTGGCACTTCGCCGGCTACGCGTCGACGACCGAGGTGTCGGTGATCCAGAGGCGGGGAACTCCGGCGAGCTCCAGCAGCCGCTGGGGAACGCTTCCCGGCGTGACGCTCACGGTCATCTGCTTTCCGAGCCGGTCACACCGGCGCCAGGCCTGCACCAGACAGCTGATGCCGGTGGAATCGAGGAAGGTCACGCCGCGCAGGTCGATCCGCAGATCCTCGAGATCGGCGGTGAAGGCCCATGAGATGGCCTCGGCCAGCATGTCGCAGGTGCTGAGATCGATCTCACCGGCGCACATGATCGTCTGGGTACCGCCGTCCTTGGTGCATTGGACGTTCAAGGGCCGGCCACTCGCCATCGTGATCCCCCAGGTTGGGGGCTGATCATACGCCTCTCCAACCTGGGGGTCACATGCGCTCCCTAGCGAAGGATGATCGCGCCGTCGCGCGGCCCGACCTTCACGGCCGCAGCGGCGCTGACGGGCATCCTGCTCTGGCCCTTCGCGAGCGCCAGCCGCTTCTCCGAGGTGCCCGGGTTGACGATCACCGTTCCGTGCTCGAACTGCCGCGTGATGAGACCGCCGCTGACGGTCGCCGCGCCGAGCGCGTTGCCGAGCTTGGCGCCCTTCTTGAAGAACGGCCACCACTTGCCGGGCTGGCTGTCGGTTCCGACGCTCACGCGATCCCTGCTGTTCGCGCCTGAAAGGAACAGCGAGAAGCCATAGCGGGCGCGCTCAGGCGTCCCGAGCTTGACGAAGCAGTAGCAATCGGTGTTCTTCAGCACCTGCAGCGACCGCTCGGCCGGCACGCGCGCGAACATCTCATACCCGACCGCGAACGTCGCGTTCCTGGCCGAGATCAGGTTGTTCGCCATCACCCGGTAGTTGCCCGCTGCCTCGAGCCACTTGGCCATGTCGATCAGCGCCGCGTTCCACTGCGCCAGGCTCATCTTGGGCTTTGCGGTGACGCGCGAGTACCCGTCCTCGCCCATGGCGTCGACGAAGCACCAGTCCGGCACCGGCGCGCATGCCTTCGCGACCTCTTTCCGCCAGCCGGAACTGGCCGGATTCATCACGAAGTAGTTGCCGCGCGACCTGTCCTTGATCCTCTTCCCGGACGCGGTCCGCAGGTAGTACGAGTCGGGATAGGTGCTCTTCTGCGAGCGTGTTCCCTTGGTGTAGAACCCCACGTTCGCCGCCGTATACCCCTTCTTCGCCATCTGCGGATGGATGCTGATGGTGGGGAAGTGGCTCTTGATGAACGCCGGGGACGGCGCCAGCGGTGGGTGAACGTGCAGCGGCGCGTAGAGTTGCTTGAGAACATCTGCCTGGGCCGCCGGAGCGGCGATCAGGCCAGTGGAAATCACGGCAGTTACCAGCAGTCTTCGATACAAGCTGAAGCTCCTTCGGATGGTTGGCGCAGCCCGGTGGACGTCGTTGGCCGCGTGGTCCTCGGGACCTCAGGCTAGGAGGGGGACGTAAGGGCCATGGATGGCTGGAGTACGCGTCAAGTAAAGGTTCTGGAAGCGCGATGTTGGCCCTTAGCGGCCTATTTCGGACGCTAAGGAGGCGTGAGCCCCGTGTTTTAGGCGGGTCCACCCCGTTCTTGGACGGCTTCGCGCGCGTCCGCGACTGTGTCCATCGGCTCGGAGCGGATCAGGAGGTCGCCTTCGAACTCGGTCAGCCAGATGGTCGACCGATCGTGGAATCCGCCGGTTGGTTCGGGATCCGAGAAGCGCGCCCTACCCTCGACGATCACCCAACGCTCGCCGATGGGTGTGAAACGGTCACCTCGAATCTCGTAGAGCCAGCGGCGAACCTTCTCGTCGGAGATGAACTCGCCAATGGCTTCGCGCCCGAACAGCTCCGCCTCGGGCTCTGCGGTTGGGACGATCACCGCACGTGGATGGAGGTGCTGTGCGAGCTCCTCGATGCGGCCCTGTGAGTAGAGGTTGAACACCACACGGGCGAGTTCGGCGTTGTCGGCCATGGTGCGCCGATCGTAACGCGTCCGCCGTGGCCTTCAGGGTTGCCGCCGGCGGTTGTGGTGCACAACCTCGACGTTGTTGCCGTCCGGGTCGAGCACGAAGGCGCCGTAGTAGCCGGCGTGATACTCCGGCCGCTCGCCCGGCCCGCCGTTGTCGCGGTACCCGGCCGCGGTCGCGACTCGGTGGAAGGCCTCGACGGTCGCGTCGTCGAGCGCGGGAAAGGCCAGATGCACATGCTCGGTCGGCTCGCCGCGCACCAGGGAGAATGACCCGCCGGCCGACGAACTGGACATGATCCGGGGCGTCGGTGTTCAGCCTGATTCCGGTCTGACCGGCGATGGTCTCGTAAAACCGCTTCGCCGCGGGGACCGCCGCGACTCGCATCCAGAGATGATCGATGTGGCCGCCGCGCCGAAGCGCGCTGTGGCGAACGGCCTCGGCGCTGTTTCCATCGGGATCGACGAGGAACGAGCCGTAGTAGTCGGCGCGGTATTCGGGGCGCGGGCCGGGAGGCCCGTCGTCCCGGTACCCCGCCGACGTGCCCGCCTCCCAGAAGCGGTCGACGTGCGCCCGGGACGGCGCGGCGAACGCGACGTGCAGGCGCCGGGTCACCGGCTGCCCGGTCGTGGCAGGAGACAGCGCGAAGTCGTCCCACTCGACCAGCTGCTCGCCGGCGTGGGACTGCTCGATCTCGACCGCGCTCAGCACCGTCTCGTAGAACTGCCGGGACGCAGCAAGGTCGGACGCCCGGATCCCGACATGGTCGAACATCGACACACCCTCGCAGGTTGGTGGCCCCGGCGCACGCGCGCGGAACCGCCGGATGACCCGAAACCGGCTGGTGACGACCCCATGCCCTCAAGACCCGCGCACAGTCGCCGATGGCTCTGTTCGTGGCCGTCGACGCATCAACGCCGCGAATGCTAAGGCTCCGAAGAGTGGTCATCGGGCACCTGCGGCCTGCTTTGCCACTCGCGGGCGTGGTCGCGCTGATGGCCCTGGGCGCCGGAGGCGTGGTTCTGGGTCACGGTGAGCTGCACGAGTTGGTGCATGCGTTCCTCGTGGTGCCCGTCGCTCTCTGCGCGGTGCGGTTCGAGCGGCGTGGTGGCCTGATCGCGGCCGCAGCCGCCGTAGCGGCTTCGGCAGCATGGGACATGACGTATGGACCGACGACCGCAGCCGAGGTTGTGACGTGGTTGTGCGTCTACTCCGCGATGGGCCTGCTGCTCAGCAGCGTCGCTCGCGAGCGCCGTGCTGCCGAGACGCGCCTCGGCTACGCCGGTCACCTGTCGCCGGACATCATCTGCGTGGCCGACCAGAACGGGATGTTCCAGGAGGTGAACGAGGCTGCGACCACGATCCTCGGTTACAGCCGCGCCGAGCTGACGGGTGCGCCGTTCGTCTCGTTCGTTCACCCCGAAGACCGGGAGCGGACCGTGGAGGAGGCCGCGCTCCTCACACCGGGCGGCGGCTCCGTCAGGTTCCAGAACCGATATCTGACGAAGAACGGCGAGTACGTGTGGCTGCAATGGAACTCGGAGGTCGACCCCGTCACCGGCTTGATCTATGCGAACGCTCGTGACGTCACGTCGCAGCGGCTGACCGAATTGGCGCTGGAAAGCCACAGCCAGATGCTGAGAGAGCTCCTCGAGCGGCGGCAGTCCGAGCTGGCGCAATCGCGTCTCGAGACGCTGCGGCGGCTCGCACTCGCCGCCGAGTATCGCGACGACGACACGCACCACCACACGCAGCGCGTCGCGCACACGTCGTACCTGCTGGCGGGCATTCTCGGCCTCGACGAGCAGTCGGCCGCGATGATCCGCGATGCCGCCCCGTTTCACGATGTCGGCAAGGTGGGCGTCTCCGACGCATTGCTCCTGAAGCCGGGCAAGCTGTCGCCGGAGGAGGTGG
>JAVEES010000098.1 GCA_030840285.1 Pseudonocardiales bacterium | reverse complement strand
CATCACAGACCAGATGGTCGCGCGGGCGCCGCGCATCTCATCGGCACTGCCGTCCTTCCTCGAGTTCGCCGCGGGTTCGGTGTTGGTGGCGCACAACGCACCCTTCGACATCGGTTTTCTCAAGGCTGCCTGTGCCGCGCACGCCACGGCGTGGCCCGGCTTCGCCGTGGTCGACACCGCCCTTCTCGCCCGGCGGGTGCTGACTCGCGACGAGGTCCCCAACTGCAAGCTGTCCACCCTCGCCGGATTCTTTGCCGCCAGTACCACCCCGAACCACCGCGCGTTGGCCGACGCCCGGGCGACGGTGGACGTGCTGCACGCGCTGATCGGCCGACTCGGCACCCTCGGCGTGCATTCCTTGCCGGAGCTCAGGGCCTTCACCTCCCAGGTCACCGATGCCCAGCGCCGTAAACGTCACCTGGCCGATCCACTTCCGCACTCCCCCGGTGTCTACCTCTTCTCCGATGCTCAGGGCTCGCCGCTGTATGTGGGCACCAGCAAGGACCTGCGCAACCGGGTCCGGCAGTACTTCGTGGCATCCGAGACCAGGTCGCGGATGGGCGAGATGGTGGGCCTCGCCGAAAAGGTCGAGGCCATCGTGTGCGCACACGCGCTCGAAGCGCAGGTCCGGGAACTGCGGATGATCACCTCGCTGAAGCCTCGCTACAACCGCCGCTCCAAGAACAGCGATCGGACGATCTGGCTGAAGCTGACCCGCGAGGCCTACCCCCGCTTGTCCGTGGTGCGTGACATCAAGTCCGACGGCGCCGACTACCTGGGCCCGTTGAGGTCCGCCAGGCAGGCGGAACAGTTGCGGGACGCGATCCACGACGCGGTGCCCCTGCGGCAATGCACGGACCGGCTTGCGCCCGGTCGTGCCGTCCGCAGCGCCTGCGCGCTCGCCGGGATCGGTAAGTGCGATGCCCCGTGCGAGGACGCCATCAGCCCCCATGCCTACCGTGACCTGGTCAGCACCGTGTTATCGGCGTGGCGCGCGGATGTCAGCGCGCTGATAAACCCGCTTCGCAATCGGCTGACCGAGCTGTCGCTGGCTCAGCGCTACGAAGAGGCCGCCACGCTGCGGGACCGGATTGCGACGCTCGTGCGCAGCTGCGCCCGGACGCAGGCCCTGAAGTCACTGCTCGACATTGATGAACTGGTGGCGGCTCGACCCGACGGCGCCGGCGGCTGGGAACTGTCGGTCATCCGGCGCGGGCGCCTGGTTGGCGCGGACGTTGCGCGGCGCGGGGTGCCGCCGATGCCGGTCGTCGAATCCTTGGTCGCAACCGCCGAAGCCGTTCCGCCTACCGCGGGGCCGAGCCTGGTGGCGGCGGTTGAGGAATCCGAGCTGATCCTGCGCTGGCTCAGCGAACCTGGAATTCGACTGGTTGCCAGCAGCCAGCCGTGGTCACTGCCGGCCGCCGGAGCCGCCCGGCAGCGCCGGTGGCTCGCCTCGGCCGGTGCTGCGCGTGGTGCCAACCCGTTCGCTGATCGGCGCCAGCTGCGGGTAAGCCACCGTCCGACCCGTTCGTCGGCCTGATCCGGGCCCGCGGCTTACGATGGCGCGGTGATTACCGCCATCGTGATGATCAGCGTCGAAGCGAACCGGATCCCCGAGGTCGCTCAGGAGATCGCGGACCTGGACGGCGTCAGCGAGGTGTACAGCGTCGCGGGCGATGTCGACCTCATAGCGGTGGTACGCGTTCGGGAGTTCGAGCAGATCGCCGAGGTTATCGCCGGCCGGCTCAGCAAGGTGCAGGGCGTCGTACACACCGACACGCATATCGCCTTTCGTGCCTACTCCCAGCACGACTTGGACGCCGCGTTCTCGATCGGCTACGACCGAGCCGACTGAGCATCAGGCAGCGGCCAACCTGGTCCAAACCGCTTGCGCCTAACCAGCGCCGTCGTCAGGCTCTTTCCGGACGGCTTCGCACCGCGCGGGCCTGAAGGAGGAAAATCGATGGCTGTACAAGCCAACCTTGCCAAAGCGCTCGACAAGTCCTACGAGGACAAGACCGTCCGGGAGATCCTTGACGGTCCGCCCTCAGCATTGGCAGGGCTGACCCCCGAGCACGATGCGGTCCTGAGGGACACGTTCGCGATCAATACCGTGCGCGAGCTCGGTTCCAACAAGTTTTTCGCGATCGCCGGCGTCCTGGTGGCCCTGGAGAACAAGGAAGGCTGAGGACTGCGGGTGCGCAGCTCAGGGCCTTGCTGCCCGCTGGCTGCACGCCACCCAGTCCGCGAGCTTGGCGGCGGCGGCCCCTGAGTCGATCGCCTCGACCGCGATCGGCCAGCCATAGCCAACCGCCGCCGCCGCGCTCGCAACCACGCCGTCGAAGGCAGCAATTGCCGCGGCGGCATTGAGAAGTACGGTGTCGCGTACCGGTCCGGCCTCGCCACCCAGCACCAGCCTGACGACCTCGGCATTGAAGTCGGCGTCGCCCCCGCGAAGGCTGTCGTGGCTGGCCGGCCGGTCCGCGAACTCGCTGGGATCGAGCACATCTGCTCGCACGGAGCCCTCGCTGACCAGCCACACCTGCGATGACGTGATCGTGGTCAGCTCATCGAGCCCGTCGTCACCCCGGAACACCAGCGCGGTGTCGCCGCGGTCGGCGAAGACCTGTGCCATGACGGGCGCCATCCTCAGATCGGCGCATCCGATGGCTGCGGCGGCCGGCCGGGCGGGATTGGTCAGCGGCCCCAGGACGTTGAAGGCGGTCGGCACCCCGATCTCGCGGCGAGGCGGACCGGCGTGCCGCATGCCAGGATGGAAGACCGGCGCGAAGCAGAACCCGATACCCACCTCGGCAACGGTTCGCGCCACCCCTTGCGCATCGAGGTCGATCGCAACGCCGAGGCACTCGAGCACATCGGCCGAGCCGCACAGCGACGAGGCACTGCGATTGCCGTGCTTGACGAGTGTTCGCCCCGAACCGGCAACTACCAGTGCCGCCATCGTGGTGATGTTAACCGTGTGGGCGCCGTCGCCGCCGGTGCCGACCAGATCGACGGCACGGCCCTCGATCGGGACTCGGGTCGCGCGCCCGAGCATGGCGCGAACGAGCCCGGCCAGTTCCTCGGCGGTCTCCCCCTTGGCGCGGAGCAGGACCGCGAAGGCGGCGAGCTGGGCGGGGGTCGCCTCGCCGGCCATGATCTCGTCCATCGCCCACGCCGTGTCCTCGGCGCCGAGATCCCGGCCGGCCATCAGGGTCGCGAGCAACGCAGGCCACATGGTGCGTGCCGATTCGCTCACGCCCGCGTCGTCCTCACCGGATGACGGGAATTGCAGCCGAGCGAGCGCGCAACGCCCCGGCTACCGCACGGGCCGCCGCGACCGGGTCGATCGGCCGGACGATCACGTCATCGGCCTGAGCCCAGGAGGCCAGCCAGCGATCGACCTCGCGCAGCAGCAACACGATGATGGGCGGGCAGTCGGTGATCTCGTCCTTGAACTGGCGGCTGAGACCGACACCGCCGGTGGGCTGGGCGTCGCCGTCGAGGATGGCCAGGTCGAT
>JAVEES010000012.1 GCA_030840285.1 Pseudonocardiales bacterium | reverse complement strand
GTCGATCTCGATTCGTTCGCCCGAGTCTGCGGGATGCACCCTGACCTGGTGCGGCGGTTGGTCAGGCTGGCCTTGATCGATTCCGAGCAGGACGCCTCCGGCGGGCTGTGGTTCGGTCCGTCCCAGGTCGCTCAGGTGGCTCGCATTCAGCGGCTGCGAGCCGGGTTCTCGCTCAACTACGCAGCCCTCGGTCTCGTGCTCGATCTGCTTGACCGGGTATCGGCGCTCGAGGCGGCGGCGCGAGGCCGCCCCGGCAGGACAGGAGTCTCGACGTGGACATGAATCGCCTGACCCAGAAATCCCAGGAAGCCCTTCATGAGGCGCAGACGAAGGCGCTGCGGTTCGGGCATACCGAGGTCGATGGCGAGCACCTGCTGCTTGCACTGCTCGAGCAGCCCGACGGCCTGGTGCCGCGGCTGCTCAGCCAGGCCGGAGCCGACCCGGATCGGTTGCTCACCAGCCTGGAAGCGGAGCTTTCCAGACGTCCGCGGGTCTCCGGGCCGGGTGCCTCACCGGGCCAGGTGTTCGTCACCCAGAGGCTGTCCCGCCTGCTGGACACCGCGGATCGGGAGGCGCGCCGGCTCAAGGACGAGTACGTGTCGGTCGAGCACCTGGTGATCGCGCTGCTGGACGAGGGATCCGCCACGTCAGCCGGTCGCCTGCTGGCCGAGCAGGGGCTCGGTCGTGACGCGTTCCTGCGGGCGCTGACCGAGATCCGCGGCAACCAGCGGGTCACCTCGGCGATGCCCGAGGTCGCCTACGAGGCGCTGGAGAAATATGGACGGGATCTCGTCGCCGACGCAGCTGCCGGCAAGCTGGACCCGGTCATCGGACGGGACAGCGAGATCCGCCGGGTCATCCAGATCCTGTCCCGCAAGACCAAGAACAATCCAGTCCTGATCGGCGATCCGGGCGTCGGCAAGACCGCGATCGTGGAGGGACTTGCCCAGCGCATAAACCATGGTGATGTTCCGGAGGGGCTGCGCGACAAGACGGTGTTCGCCCTCGACATGGGCTCACTGGTCGCGGGGGCGAAGTATCGCGGCGAATTCGAGGAGCGACTCAAGGCGGTTCTCAATGAGGTGAAGGCGGCCGAAGGACGGATTCTGCTGTTCGTCGACGAACTGCATACCGTCGTCGGAGCCGGAGCCGGCGCCAGCGAAGGCGCGATGGACGCGGGCAACATGCTGAAACCGATGCTTGCCCGGGGCGAGCTGCACATGGTCGGCGCGACGACGCTCGATGAGTACCGCAAGCACATCGAGAAGGACGCGGCCCTCGAGCGGCGCTTCCAACCGGTGCTCGTGGAGGAGCCATCCGTCGAGGACGCCATCTCGATCCTGCGTGGCCTGCGCGAGCGGCTGGAGGT
Source organism: Pseudonocardiales bacterium (assembly GCA_030840285.1). Lineage (GTDB taxonomy): Bacteria > Actinomycetota > Actinomycetes > Mycobacteriales > Jatrophihabitantaceae > Jatrophihabitans_A. The sequence goes on along the minus strand of JAVEES010000012.1, from coordinate 3,428 downwards.
GTTCCACGGAGTCAAGATCCAGGACAGCGCCCTGGTTTCGGCGGTGGTATTGAGCCATCGCTATATCTCGGATCGGTTCCTGCCGGACAAGGCCATCGACCTCGTGGACGAGGCGTGCGCGATGTTGCGTACCGAGATCGACTCGCTGCCCGCCGAACTGGACGAGCTGACCCGGCGCGTGATGCGGCTGGAGATCGAGGAAGCCGCCCTCAGCAAGGAAGAAGACCGCGCGAGCAAGACCCGTCTGGAGGAGCTGCGCAGGGAGCTGGCGGACCTTCGCAGCGAGGCGGACGCGATGCGAGCGCAGTGGGAGTCCGAGCGCCGGGCGCTGCGCAAGGTGCAAGCCCTCAGGCAAGAGATCGAGGACGTCCGGCAGCAGGCCGATCAGGCCGAGCGCGACTACGACCTGAACCGTGCCGCGGAGCTGCGGCATGGCAAGCTGCCCGAGCTCGAACGCAAGCTGCACGCGGAGGAGGAACAGCTCGCGGCCAAGCAGGGCGGCCATCGGTTGCTGCGCGAGGTCGTGACCGAGGATGAGATCGCCTCCATCGTGTCGCGCTGGACCGGCATACCGATGAACCGCCTCCAAGAAGGGGAGCGGGACAAGCTGCTGCGCCTGGACGAGGTACTGCACGAGCGCGTCGTGGGCCAGGACGAGGCCGTGCAGCTGGTAGCGGACGCCATCATCCGGGCACGGTCGGGGATCAAGGATCCGCGGCGCCCGATCGGCTCGTTCATCTTCCTGGGCCCCACCGGAGTCGGCAAGACAGAACTCGCCAAGACCCTCGCGGCCGCCCTTTTCGACAGCGAGGACAGCATCATCCGGATCGATATGAGCGAGTACCAGGAGCGCCACACGGTGAGCCGGCTGGTCGGTGCGCCGCCCGGCTACGTGGGCTATGACGAGGGAGGTCAGCTGACGGAGGCAGTCAGGCGTAGGCCGTACTCCGTCGTGCTGTTCGACGAGATCGAGAAGGCACACGCCGATGTGTTCAACACGCTGCTGCAGGTTCTCGATGACGGCCGGCTGACAGATGCCCAGGGCCGGACGGTGGACTTCCGCAACTGCGTCGTGATCATGACCTCCAACATCGGCTCCGCCTATCTGCTGGAGGGCGTGACGTCCTACGGCGAGGTCAAGCCGGACGCCCGGGCGAGCGTGATGCGCGAACTGCAGCTGCACTTCCGTCCGGAATTTCTCAACCGGGTTGACGAGATCATCCTGTTCAAACCACTGACCGAGCCCGAGATCGAGCGCATCGTCTCGCTGATGTTCAACGATCTGCGTGCTCGGCTCGCGGACCGGCGGATGACGCTGGAGGTATCTGAGGACGCGCTGCGCTTCATTGCCCAGCAGGGCTTCGACCCGGTGTACGGGGCGCGTCCACTTCGCCGTTTCATCGCACGCGAGGTCGAGACCAGGATCGGGCGGGCGCTGCTCGGCGGCGACGTGCCTGACGGTTCGAGGATCCGGATCGACGTCGAGGAAGGCGACATCGCCGTCCGTCACGACGCACCGCCAGCGGAGGTGGCGGCGTGACCACCATGAGGAATGCCGCTGTCATCGTCTGCCCCGTCTGCCGGACGAGGAACCGGGTGCCAGCGGCGGCCCGGGGCACCCCACGGTGCGGAAAGTGCCATACCCAGTTGCCCTGGGTTGTCGAGGCCGACGATGACACGTTCGGCGAGGTCGTGGAGGCCGCGACGGTCCCGGTGCTCGTCGACATCTGGGCACCGTGGTGTGGTCCCTGCCGGATGGTCAGCCCGGCGCTTGAACAACTGGCTGCCGAGAAGGCCGGTGGGCTCAAGCTGGTGAAGGTCAACGCCGACATCGCGCCAACGCTGTCACGACGGTTCGAAGTCCAGTCCATCCCGACTTTGCTGATCATGCGTCAGGGAAAGGTGATCGCGCGCCAGATCGGCGCCGCGCCGATCGATGTGCTGCGCCGTTGGGTGGACGAGCACCTGAGCTGACCCTCTACCTAACGGGCTCGGGGTGCCGCGAACTCTCTCAGCGTGGCCGAGCCCGGACGGAGATCGGACCAGGTCCCGGACAGTTCGAAGACCGCGATGCCGCCCGTCGGGTATCCAGACCGCAAGCGCTGGCGTGCCTCCGGGTCACCCTGGCCGTCGTCGAGTTCCTGCGCGAGCACCTCGAAGGACGGGTTGTGCCCGACCAGGGCGATGGTTCGCAGCTCGGCGGGAGTGTCGTGGATGACCTCGATCAGGCTGTCCGCCTGGTTGTCATAGATGCGGCCGTCGAGGTCGAGCGGGACCGTCCCGGCAAGTTCGGACTGGGCACGCTCCCAGGTCTGCCTGGCTCGCAGCGCCGGCGAAACCACGACTAGATCGAGGCTGATGCCCGCGCGAGCAAGGAATTGCCCGATCGCTCCCGCGTCGCGGCGGCCCCGATCCGTCAGCGGTCGCTCGAGGTCGACGGGTCCATCGGCGGCCTTCGCGTGGCGGATCAGGACGAGCTGCTTCGGTGTCACCGCTCAAGTGTGTACCCCTACCGCCCCGCCACGAAAAATAGGTGTCGACAAGCGAAATGGAAGCGTGTCGACGCCCATTTCGCGGTGGACGCCGGGCTGAATTACGGCTCGGGAGACAGATCGTCGATCACGGCGATGACTGACCTCACCTCCGCGCTTTCATCCACCGCGACCACGATCCGGTGCAGCACGCCCGACGTCGGTGCCTCGACCTCGGCGGTGGTCTTGGCGGCCTCCACCTCGGCGAGTGGTTCACCGGCTTCCACGCTGTCGCCCTCGCTCTTGAGCCAGCTAACGATGAAGCCTTCGGTCATGCCCATGCCCCACTGGGGCAGGAGTACGTCCACGAGCATGCTCGGTCCTCTACTTTCCTGATGGGTGACGCCGATTCCGCGGCCACGATCCATGCGCGGCGCGCTAGCGGATCGTCCTGTGCGCGGCCTCGACGATTCGGTCAACAGTCGGGTACAACGTCTTTTCCAGCGCTGGGCTGAACGGGATCTGGACGTCCGGTGTCGTCACCCGGATGGGCGCGTGTTTCAGGTTCCCGAACAGCTCTTCGGTGACGGTCGCGGCGATCTCGCTCGCTGCGCTGCAGGTCCTGGCCGCGGGATCGGCGATGACCAGCCGGCCGGTCTTGGTCACCGACTCGAAGATGGTCGGCCAGTCCAGCGGTACCAGACTTCGCGGGTCGATGACCTCGGCCGAGATTCCTTCACCGCTCAGCTTCTCCTCTGCCTGTAAGGCCAAACGCACCGCTCCGGCGATGGCGACGATCGTGACGTCGGTGCCCTCGCGCTTCACCGCGGCCTTGCCGAGGGGAACGAAGAATTCCTCGTCGGGCAGCGTCTCGCGCGTTCCCCAGAGGTTCTTGTCCTCGAAACACATCACCGGGTCGTCGTCGCGGATAGCGCTCTTGAGAAGTCCCATCGCGTC
>JAVEES010000079.1 GCA_030840285.1 Pseudonocardiales bacterium | reverse complement strand
GATCGCCGAGGTGCTCGCCCGTGACGGCGCTCAGGTGATCGTGGCCGACCTGCCCGCTGCCGGCGAGTCGCTGGCCAAGGTGGCGAACCGGATCTCGGGCACCAGCCTGCAGGTCGACATCTCAGCGGCAGATGCGGCACAGCGTCTGGTGGACCACGCCGTCACTCGCTTCGGCGGCCTGGACATCGTCGTCCACAACGCCGGCATTACCCGCGACAAGCTACTGGCGAACATGCAGGCCAAGCACTGGGATTCCGTCCTCGCGGTCAACCTCGAATCCCAGCTGCGGGTCAACGAGCTGCTGCTGGCGACGGGGGCGCTGCGCCCGGGCGGCCGGGTGGTCAGCCTCGCCTCGACGAGCGGGATCGCCGGAAACCGCGGCCAGACGAATTACGCCGCATCCAAAGCTGGCGTGATCGGGATGGTTCGTTCTTCGGCGGCCCGGTTCGCCGAGCACGGCGCGACGATCAACGCGGTGGCCCCCGGCTTCATCGAGACGGGCATGACTCACGCGATGCCCCTTGCCACCCGCGAGATCGCGCGGCGACTGAACAGCCTGCAGCAGGCTGGGCTTCCGGTCGACGTCGCGGAGGCGATCGGCTTCCTCTGCTGGCCCGTCAGCGGAAGCATCAACGGTCAGGTACTGCGAGTGTGCGGGCAGAACCTGGTCGGCGCTTGATGACCCAGCTACCTGGTCAGCAGGATGTCCGGGTTCTCGACCAGCAGCCGGCACTGGCAGGCCTGTACGCCAGGGCAGTCCTGAGGAGGCCGGGGCGGCGTCCCGCCGAGGAACTGAGCGGCACGGTCTTGTCGCTCGTCGATCAGCGAACCGACAGGGACCGGCTGTATCGCTACCAGCAGGTGTGTGGCTTCCGCGTCTCGGACGTCCTGCCTGCGACTTTTGGGCATCTGCTCGGGTTCAACCTGTCGATCGAGCTGATGACGCAGCCCGACTTTCCCTTTCCGTTACTGGGCCTGATTCACGTCGAGAACTCGATAACACAGGTTCGTCCGGTCGATGCGGCCGAGGTGACCTCGGTCAGGGTGTGGGCCTCGGGCCTGCGCGATCATTCGGCCGGGCGGCAGGTCGATCTGAACACCGAGGTGGCCGTCGACGGCGAGCGGGTCTGGTACGAGCGCAGTACGTATCTGCGTCGCGGTAAGCGTCCGGCTGAGCCTCGACCCGAGCGTCCGGCTGAGCATCGGCCCGAGCGTCGGCCCGAGTCGTCGCGTGATCGCGAGCCCGTATCGGCCATCGTCGCGGTTCCGGCGGATACCGGCCGCAGCTATGCAGCTGTCTCCGGGGACCGGAACCCGATCCATCTGCACAACCTCCCTGCGAAGGCGTTCGGATTTCCTAGCGCGATAGCGCACGGGATGTGGCTCGCCGGCCGCTCACTGGCGTACTTCGAGGGCCGGCTGCCAGACGCCTTCACCTTCGACGCGCGGTTCAAGACTCCGGTGTTCCTGCCCTCCAGGGTGGTCCTCGACGCGGCCACGACGGAAACCGGATGGGCCGTTCAGGTGTCCGGTGCGGCCTCCGGACGCCCGCATCTCACAGCTTCCATCACGCAAAGGTGAAGCTCGCTTATCGGGCGCGGTAACCAGCCAGTCGATTCGGTCTCGCGCACCAGGACGTTTGTCCTGATTACGCGATTCGAGGGAAGTTGCTAGTAGACAGCGGGGGGACACAACGTCATCATGATCACATACCCGCTGGTCGTGGGTATGTGTAGTCACAGGCAAGCAGGACGGGTGGCCCTCTCGATTCCCCCGGTCGGGAGCTGGCAGGCCCGTCCTGTTTGTCGTCAGGACGAGCTTGTGAGGATGGCACCGGCAGCGGAGAGTTCCGCGCGGACGGCCCGTCCCAAATCTTCGGTGACCGGAACCGTGAGGTCACTGAAGATCCGTACCTCGAGGCCCAGCTTCAATGCGTCCAGGGCGCTGGCCCGGACGCAGTGCGTCTCCGCGATACCGCAGACATCGAGCCGATCGACTGCCGCACCGCTCAACAGATCGCGCAGCGGGGTACCCGCCGGGTCGGTGCCGTCGAAAGCGGAGTAGGCCGCCGCGTGCTGGCCTTTCTTGATGGTGACGTCCGCGCCGTTCTCACCGAGTGCGGCAACCAGCGCGGGATGCAGATCCGCGTTCGGGCTGCCGGCCAGGCCGTGCGGTGGCCAGGTGTCGATGCAGTCCGGATCGTCGCTGAAATGATCGGGTGGATCGATATGCCAGTCCTGGCTGGTGATCGTCAGTTCGTAGTCAGCGCGGTGCGCGAGGACGAACTCGGCGACCCGAAACGCAGTTTCGTTGCCGCCGGGAACCGGAAGCTCGCCCTCTTCGCAGAAAGTGGGCTGCACGTCGACGATGAGCAAAGCGCGGGCCATGGTGCGGTGCTCCTCCCGTTTCCGGTGGTCTTCTGGGTGCTGTTTTGGTGATCATCTCGCGTTTTCGGTCGCTCTTCCGGTGATCATCTCTCGTTTCACGTCGTTATAGCGACGGCAGACGCGAGTTGATCATGGCGCTGCGTGGTTCGCCGAGCGACGGCAGACGCGAGTTGATCATGGCGCTGGCTGGGTCTCGCGACGGGCTGGTCAGCTGACTCGCAGGGGCTCGCCATCGACGAGAACGACATCGCCCTTGGCCAGTTGCCGGCCGCGGCGGGTCTCGGTCTCACCGTTTACCGCAACCCGTCCGTAGGCGAGCAGCAGCTTGACGTCCGAGCCCTGTTCCACAGCATCGGCGAGCTTCAGAAACTGGCCGAGGCGGATCTCTTCGTCGCGGATCACGATGTCTCTCACCGTCCCATCATCGCCGATCGGACGCGAAGGGGCGGCAGCGGCTGAGTTTTGAGAAGGGGGCAAACTATAACTATGACGACACGATTTGGAATCTTTGTCCCTCAGGGTTGGCGGATGGATCTCGTCGGAATCGGCGATCCGTACGAGCAGTGGGAGGCCATGACCGCGGTCGCGAAGGCCGCCGACGCCGGTTCATGGGATTCGATCTGGCTCTACGACCACTTTCACACCGTCCCAGATCCGTCGCCGGAAACGACCTTTGAATGCTGGACGACGACTGCTGCGCTCGCCCGCGACACGCACCGGGTCAACATCGGGCAGATGGTCGGCTGCAACGGTTATCGCAATCCGGCGCTGTACGCCAAGATGGCCTCGACGGTGGACGTCGCAAGCAACGGGCGGCTCTACGCCGGTATCGGCGCCGGCTGGTATGAGCAGGAATGGAAGGCCTACGGCTACGAGTGGCCCGAGCTGCGCGACCGGATGGGAGCATTCCGCGAGGCGGTTGAGATCGTGTCCCGGATGTGGACCGAGGACGACGTGGTCTTCAATGGCAAGTACTACTCGGTCGACAAGCCGATCAACTCGCCTAAGGGCATCCGCAAGCCGCACCCGTCACTGTGGATCGGTGGAGGTGGCGAGAAGGTCACCCTGAAGCTCGTCGCCCAATACGGGGACGCGGCCAACATCGGGGGCGGCGATCCGGACACGATCCGCGAGAAGGCCGCGATCCTCAAGGGCCACTGCGAGACGCTCGGGCGCAATTATGACGACATCATCAAGTCGACGAGCCTCAACATCTTCCCGCTGGATGCGGGCACCGACGCCGAAAAGGCAACCGCGAAGGCTCGCGGCGGGGTCGCGTGGGATCGATTCGCCGCGCAGACGGTGATCGGGACGGACGATGAGATAGCAAGCAAGGTCGAGGCAGCCCTCGAAGCGGGTGCCGACTACATCCTCTTCTACGTGGCGGGCGTCGCGCATGACCTGGATCTGGTCGCTCGCGCCGAGGGCATCGCGCGCCGCTTCGCCTAGGTCGCGATACTCAGGCCGTCCGGCGCCCACCCCGGCCCGGACGGCGCCGATCCGCGCCGAAGTCCCCGGCGCGGCCCGGGCCCAAGTCCCCGTTGATCAACTCGCGTTTGGCGCTGCGATGGCAACGCTAAACGCGAGTTGATCACGGGGGTTTCAGGCGGTTTCACGGGGTTGGATCGCCCGTGGCTTTACGCATGCTTCATCTGGTTTAACCATATTTGTTCACCCTTTCGTGGCTCTACGTTCGCCGCTCACTCGCACAACTGCTCCCCGCACCGGGCAACGTTTGCGGACATGACTGATGACAAAGAGTTATTTCGAACAGGTCTCTCACGGCGCGGTTTCCTGAGCGCGGCCGGCGCTACCGGAGTCGGTGCGGCGCTTGTTGGGGTGGTGCCCGCCACCGCCGCATCCGCCAGCACGCCATCCGGTGCGGGCTCGGCGCTGCCGACGTCGACCGGCGACCCGCTGAACACCCCGGTCGTGAACGGGCTGCACCTGCAGTTCGGCGCCGATGCGTCTCGCGAAGTTACGGTTTCCTGGCACACGCTGCAGCCGGTGCACGGCGCTCGCGTCATGCTCGGAGAACTGGACGGCAGCTATGGAAAGAGCCAGAACGCCGTACAGACCAGCTACACGGACGGACTGTCCGGGCAGGTCGTCTACGCCTACCACGCGCACCTCACCGGCCTGAACTCATCCCACGAGTACGTCTACGCCGCTATCCACGACGGGGCGCAGCCGGAGTTCGGTTCATTCCGCACCGCGCCCCGCGGCCGCGAGGCATTCACCTTCACCAGCTTCGGCGATCAGGGAACCCCCACGCTGGGCAAGAAGTACGTGCCCCCGGCCGGTGTCACGATTGCCAACCCGCCGTGGGTCAATGACAACCTGGGCTCGCCCGCTGCCGGTGACATGCCAGCCGGGATCGAACGAGTCCAGCCGTTGTTCCATCTCTTCAACGGCGACCTGTGTTACGCCAACGGGGCCGTCGACCGGGTACGCGTCTGGACCGACTTCTGGGACAACAATTCACGCAGTGCGCGGCATCGACCGTGGATGCCCGCCGCCGGGAACCACGAGAATGAGCGCGGCAACGGGCCGATCGGCTACCAGGCCTACCAGACGTACTTCTCGGTGCCGCCTCAGGCGGGGCAGACCGATCTGACCCGCGGACTCTGGTACTCCTTCACGGCCGGCTCCATCCGGGTGATCAGCCTTGCCAACGACGACATCTGCATCCAGGACGGCGGCAGCAGCTATGTCCGTGGTTACTCGCAGGGTGCGCAGAAGGCATGGCTGGAGCAGGAACTCAAGGCGGCACGTTCGGATACCAACATCGACTGGGTCGTCATCTGCATGCATCAGGTAGCCATTAGCACAGCGAGCGCGCTCAACGGTGCGGACCTGGGCGTGCGGCAGGAGTGGCTGCCCCTGTTCGACAAGTACGGCGTCGACCTCGTGGTCTGCGGCCATGAACACCACTACGAGCGATCACACCCGATTCGCGGTCAGCAGCAGAATTCGACGCTGACCCCCATCCCGGCCGACACCCGTACCGATGTCATCGACACGACGAAGGGAACCGTCCACATGGTGCTGGGCGGGGGTGGCACCTCGGTCACGTCCAATCAGATGCTTTTCAACCCGCCGGCCTGCCGGGTGATCACCTCGCTCGGCGATCTGAACCCGACGACCAACAGGCGCCCGCCGGTTTACACCCAGGAGGACGCACCGTGGTCGGCCGTCCGGGACGTCGCAAACTCCTACGGCTTCGCCGCCTTCACGCTGGATCCTGGCACCCGACCCGGTGGCATGACCAAGCTTCAGGTGACCTACTACGACGTGCTCGGACCGCAGGGGCAGCTCTCGGCGTTCGAGTCGTTCACGCTGGAGCGTCCGCGCCGCGATGCTCACCACAGCTCGGGCCCGTCCGGTAGCTGATTCCGTCCTCCCACCAGTTGATCCCGTCAGGTAGCCGGCAGCTGATCCCGTCCTCCACCAGTTGATCAACTCGCGTTTCGTGCTGCTATGACAGCATCAGACGCGAGTTGATCACCTGAATTCGGTGGCGGGTTCGGGGTGGCAGGTCCAGCTGTCCCGGGGCAGTCTGGGCGCATGGTGATCCCTGTCCATGACGTCAATCCGGTACGCCGCGCGCCGCTGGTCACCTACGCATTGATCGCGGCGAACATCATCGTCTTCCTGCTCACGCCCGCCTCGAGGACCACGGTGACAGGCGCCGCGGGCGTTGCGCAGACCTGCCGTCAAGAGGCCTTCTACGACCGCTACGCCGCTATCCCCACCGAACTCGTCGAGAACCGGCCGCTCGCGGCGGTGCCGGACGGCAAGGTGGTGCGAACCGCCCGTGGACTCGGATGCGCGCTCACCCGGCCGAGCTATCACAAGCTGCCGTTCCTGTCCGCCCTGACATCCCAGTTCCTGCACGGCAGCTGGCTGCACCTGCTGGGCAACATGCTCTTCCTGTGGATCTTCGGCAACAACATCGAGGACCGGTTCGGCAAGCTCAGGTATCTGCTGTTCTACCTGGCGTGCGGCGTGGTTGCGGCCTATGGCTTCGCGTTCGCCAACCAGCATTCCGGGGAGGTCCTGATCGGCGCGTCCGGTGCGATCGCCGGCGTGCTCGGTGCCTACATCGCCCTGTTCCCGCGAGCCCGGGTATGGAGCCTGGTGCCATTCCTGTTCTTCATCCCGCTGCGCCTGCCCGCCTGGCTCGTGCTGGGCGGATGGTTCGTGCTGCAGTGGGTCTATGCGGCCGGATACGCCGTCACGTCAGCGGGCTCGGTGGCATACCTGGCCCACGTATTCGGGTTCATCGCAGGGGCTCTGGTCGGGTTGGCGGTGCGCGCGACACGCGATCGCCCGCAACGCACCGCCTTCCGTTGAGGCCGGCTCAATCGTCCGGCAAGAATCGCGCGCTAACGAATCGCCACGGCGGGAACCCCGGCAGGCAGCGTGGGCACCGCTCCGGTGGGTGTGTGGAACATCCACAACGCCATCGTGCGGTACGCCTCCCAATCGTCGTGTGAAACCTTCAGCGAGGTATAGCGCTGCTGGCCCACCTCGGCAGGCTCACCGACCAGTCGCATCTTGATCGGGGCGGCTTGGGGGAGTTGCACCTCGATGAGCCCCTCGGTTGGCTCTAGCTTGGTGGGCAGTACCACTGCCAGGCCACCGATGGATATGTCGACCAGCTCGGCGGCGCTGCCATTGACCAGCACCTCCGTTCGCAGGTTCACCCGGTGACCGTTGCGCCGCGAGGTTGCGAACTCAGCCGCCCGGATTCGACGGGTGCCGAGCAGCAGGACCAGCGATGCCAGCGCGAGCCAAGCGCCGGAAGCGGCGGTAGAAGCAGGGGAGGTATGCCAGGGGACCCAGCCTTCGCTGCCCGCCGCGGCATAGCTCGCGATCGCGAGGATGGCCACCGCGAGTGTCAAGAGGATCAGGGGTATCCGCCCGCGCCTGCGCCCGTCCTCGCCCGCCTTGGGCGTTACCTGGAACTGCAGGCTTGTTCGTGAGAGCAGCCACCACAGGCAGGCGATGCCGACCGGAACCCGAAAGATGCGCAGTGCGAATGCCGTCGGCCAGTGAATCTGCTTGCGTAGCAGGCGTTTCGCACCCCACATGCGGGTCGAGAACATCGCCAGGAAGGCCAGGGCGAACACCAGCGGCGGCGCCGTACTCGTCTGCGCGCCGGTCAGCATCACCGTCGTGGGGATGATGAAAGCGATCAGCGTGGCGATCCCCTCGAGCCACCAGAGCGTCCCGGTCAGGTACTCGTGGAAGTTCCGCCACGACATCCAGCGCTTGGCTGCCCACAGCCGCTCGTAGGTCAGGATCTGCATGGCGCCCATGCCCCACCG
>JAVEES010000075.1 GCA_030840285.1 Pseudonocardiales bacterium | reverse complement strand
CTGGCGATTCCGGTGTGGACGATGGACACCGGAACCTGCGCAAGACCCTGCGCCTTCTCGGCGTTACGCAAGTCGGTGACGGTCTGCGACAGGTCTCCCTCAGCGATCACTGCCAGGCTCGTGCCGGTGCCGCTGCCGGTCGCCGCACCGTCATAGACCTTGGTGAATTCCTTCGGGTAGTAACCGGTCAGTTTGGGAGCGCTCACTGCGGGCGACGCGCTGAAGCCCAGGTCGGATAGGCCCAATACGGCAGTCACCAGGCCGTCAAGGGATTGGGGAACGTACGCGGGTGCGGTATTGGCCAGCACCGTTTTCCCGCCCTGGCTGAATCGGCCGATCGCGGTATTGAACGCCGACTCGGCCTGTCCGACCGTCGCGTCGGCCGTCACCTGCAGCCGGTTGTCCGCGACCTGGACATTGCCCATGCCCTGCGACGCCAGGTAGTCGGCGACCTGCGTCGCCGCGGCCGAGGTCGGCGCGAACTCAGCAGTGAACTGCGCGGGCGTCAAGAACTGTTCGTACTGGGCGGACCCTGCCCGGGCCTGCTCGGCGATGAGGGTGTCCAGAGCCGCCCGGTTACGCGGAGCCAGCCCGATCGTCAGGCGCAACGGGATCGCCGGCGTTGCGGCCCCGAGTGGGGTGGCGCTGGCCAGCGGTAGTGCTTTGGTGGCCGTCGGCACCCAGGTCGCCGCGTTCGCCGCAGGCGATGCTGCGATGAGGGTGGCTGCTCCTAAGACGCTGGCAACGGCGATCCCCAGGTATCCGGCGCGTGTGGACAAGGCTGCTCCCCAAAGGTATGGAAGATGTGCTTTGTCCATCCAACGAGGCAGGCCGAGAGGGTTTACTGCTCAGTAGAAAACGAGCTTGTCCAGCTCGTTGAGCGCCCGTTGGACGGCGGCCCGGCGGCCCTCACAAGGCATCATTCGGGCGTAGCGGTGAGCTCGAGCTCGACATCGTGGCCGCCGATCGTGACCACCACGCGGGGGTGTTTTCCGACGGCTGCGAGGTAGCGGGTGAAGGTCGATAGCAGCATGTCGTCGCCGTGTTCGATGCGACTTACCTTGCCCTGCGGGATCCCCATCGCGGTGCCGAGGTCGTGCTGTGTGAGCTGAGCGGCACGGCGCAGCTCAGCGAGGGCTGTGACGTAGCGGCGGTCGGCTTCGTCCATCTGCTCGACGATCGCCTCGACCTCATCGCGCACACCCGGCGCGTCGAGGGCCTTGCCGAGCCGGTCGTTGATCCGGATGAACTGCTTGTCACTCTTCGTCATCGGATTCTCCCTGTCTTTCGTAGAGGTACTGGTCGATCGCTGCGTCTGCACGAGTTGCCACGCTGTCGTAGAACACGTCGCCGATCGCCGCCTTCTCGCCGGCGAGAACGGCCACGACGACACGATTGCGACCTGGCGGAAACCACGCGATCGTGCGGACGGCGAGCCCGTCGACGAACGGGTGCGCCACCCGCCACAACGGGTATCGCCGTGACTGGCGGACCCGCTTCAACGTCGGCGTCTCCTCGGTCGGTTCACCTTCGAGACGCTCGAGTGCTCGCAGCTCAGCGAGGGCGTACAGACGCGTCATCCGCGCGTGCTCATCGCCACCGGCTGCCTTCTCTTCGAGGCGATCAAGCCAGTCCCAGAAAGGCCCGTGGCGCGTCAATTATTACCTGCTCAATATATCGTCTAGGGGATATCCCGTGCAAGGGATATTGCGCGGCGTATCCCGGCGCCTGTCGACGGCTGACCCTGCTCGGCTTGACCGCTGCGTTTCCCTCCCCGTCGGGCAACGAAGAGTTGGGGCCGCACCGAGCGGCCGGAGCGCAGGAGCGGTTGGCGCACAACGCAAAAGATCATCAAAGGAAACGACAGCGACGGCCGCCGATCCTCACAGGGGTTCGAGGGTGAAGCGACCCTGCTTGTCCTCGAAGTAGACGACGATCGCGTAATCGGATCCGCTGATGACGCCATGGCACACGGTTACCACGCCCTGCGCGACGCCGGCCGTGTCCGGGCAGCTCATCCGGGAGACGTCCCCGCCGTCCTGCTGAATCCGGCCGCTGACCGCAGCAGCGAGATCGGCGCCGGACAGCGCTGCGCCAGCCGGCGCCTGAGACAGCTGTCCGGTGAGCGGTCCACTGCTTCCCGAGTGATCCAGCACCCCTGAGGAGAAGAACAACACCGCCAGGACGATGACGCCGAGCAGCGCGAGAGCGGACAGCACCAGGCCGGTTATCGCCAGCCCGCGTCCGCCGCGGGCGGGAGCTGACGGGACGGGACCGCCGTAGGCAGGCGGCACAGCGGGATAGGGCGGGCCATAGTTCGGGTGCATGGCTGTCCTTCAAAGTGGGCTGTCCGGATGCCGCAGAGTGTTGCATGATCACCAGACGTTGCGCCGGTGCGGCGCGCCCCCGGACCCCAGCCGACTGAGCCTCAGCCGACTAACCAAGCAGCCGACCCACCAAGCAGCCGACCCACCAACAGCCGACTGCCCGCGCGGCCGGCAGGCTGCGCGGGCAGTATCGGGGCTAGTAGCCGGACAGAACCTGACTAACCCGAACTGTGACTAACCCAAACTGAGCGTCGCGTCATCAGCCAGGAAGGCGGTAGCCGAGGCAGCGACGTTGTTGACGGTGGCGTTGAGGTCGAGCGCGGACGTGCTCGGCCTGGTCACCGCGTACTGGACGGTGACGAGCTGCCAGGACGTGGTCAGCACGACCGTGGCCGTTGCGCTGCCGACCGTTGTGCTGCCGACCAGCTCTCGCAGCCGCAAGCTCAGGGTCGCACCGGCGGTGACACCCTTCACCCACAACGTCGCGGTGTACGTGCCCGACGACGTCTTTCCGACCGCGTTCGGTGAATCGTCCAGCGTGCAGGTATTAGCGGAGGTACCGGAGTTGAGAACCCTGGCCGCGAAGCTGCCGCTGTGGCCACCGCTCACCCGGTTCAGCTGAACCGAGCCCGTGTTGGTCGTCCACCCGGAGACGTTGGACTCGAAGGTGGAGTTGTTGATGAGGTTGTTCTTGGACACGATCTGCTTGGTCGTACTCGTCTTGAGGTTGGCCGTGTCGGTGGCGGTCATCGTCACGGTGAAGGTGCCCGTCCGGCTGTAGGTGTGGCTTGCCGTTGCTCCGGTCTGCGTCACGACCGTCGAGCCGTCGCCCCAGTTGAAGGTGTAGGACGCAATCGGGGTCGGATCGCTGTCGCTGGAGGCCGATGCATCTGCCGTCACGACGAACGGTGCCACTCCGGACGCCGGGGATACGGCGAGCGAGGCCACCGGTGGGCTGTCCGGCGTGACCTGGATCAGCTGGGACTGGACCGCCTCGACGTTGCCTGCCACATCCCACGACCGGAACTTGAGCGTGGTCGTGGCGGTAAGGGTCAACGCCGTGCTGTAAGTCGGGCTGGTCAGGACGGGGTCGGTGCCATTGGTGGTGTAGTGCGTGCTGCTCAACCCGGAGCCGCCGCCGTTGTCCGTGGACGCCAGGGTGACGCTCACCGAGGCGAAGTAGGCGCTGGACTGGCAGGCCGCGTTGTTGCAGCTCACCGTGGTCACCGGCGCGGTGCCATCGATCTGCACCGCCTGGGTCACGACAGCCTCGGTGTTACCGACATTGTCGAAGGACCGAGCCTTCACCG
>JAVEES010000032.1 GCA_030840285.1 Pseudonocardiales bacterium | reverse complement strand
GCGCTGATCCGCGGTCACAAGATCATGTCAAGGATCCAGAAGGCGGCGGCGTGATGGCTCCTGTGCGTCTCTCCGCCCGACCCGCTCGAGTGAGCGACCACGACAAACCAGCAGGACGCGACGCGCTCGGTTGGTCTCCGGCTTCCTGAACGCGTCGACACTTCTGGTGAAATGGTCGCCGGCCGACGCACGCCGCGTTGAGGAGAGAGAGGGCGCCGTTCCAAGAAGTCGCCGGAGTTCCAAACGCTCTGCGTTTCCGCACGTTTCTATGATGTCAGGCGGCTAGCCGCAGCCTCCTGAGACGCTGGCTCGGCTCACCGTGAGGGGCTGCCCCAGGACAGCGCCTCCGGCTTGTAAAGCTCCGCGACCTGGTGCCTGCCTGTGCCGTCGCTTGCGACGACCTCGACGGTTCCGGTTCCTCCCGAGAGGTAGGCGATCCAGCGTCCGTCGGGCGACCACTGCTCGGCCCACGCGTCCCGGGCGACGGCCGTTTCAGCTCCGGTCGACAGGTGGCGAACGACCAGTGTGCGACCGCGCACGTACGCGATCGATCTACCGTCGGGCGCCCACTCGGGGCTACTCAGTCCGGCGCCGGTAAGGATCGTCTGCCTGTTGATGGTGTCGATGTCCTGAGCGACGAGGCTGTACAGATGCTGCGATCGCGTAACGAAGAGAAGGCGTGTGCCGTCCGGCGACCATGCGATTCCCGGTAGGGAGTTGGCGGCGACCGCGATGCGCCGCACCGCGAGATGGCGATCCGCCCCGTCCGGTCGAACGAGCCAGACGTTATGTCCTCGGCCCACATATGCGATCCAGCGATCGTCCGGGGACCAGCGAAAGTACGGGCTGGCGTTTCGCGCGATCACGTGGAGGTTGACGCCGGCGCCCGTGGCGACGCCGAGGCTGCGGCGCCCGAACACCACTGCCAGCGACCGGCCGTCCGACGACCATCCGGGTGCCGCCCACTGACCGCGGCCGATATGCGCGAAGGTGCGTACCTCGCCGGTGGCAAGCGTGCGGCTGACGATCCGGCCGCCGCCGTCTGGCGCGCCTGCGCGCCTCCTCGATCAGCGCCTCGGTATCCGGCGGCGTGGCGGCCTCCGGGATCGAGTGGGGCTGGGCCTCAGTGTTTCGGGGACGTTCGGCGATCGTCACACTTGCCACCTTTCCACGAATGAAGCTAGTATGACTAGCACCATGTTCGGTGTCAAGGTCGACCGCTCCGAAGGCACGCAGCTGCATCAGCAGGTGGCGGCGGAAATCCGCCGTGCCATTGCCGCCGGCGAGGCCAAACCAGGCGAACGGCTGCCACCGGCTCGCGACCTGGCGGCGGTGCTCGGCGTCAACACCAACACCGTGCTGCGGGCACTGCGCGAGTTGCGGGACGAGGGCCTGCTTGAGTTCCGCCGCGGTCGCGGCATCACCGTGTCAGGCACCCACGACCAGGGAGCTGTGATCCAGCGCGCCCAGGACCTGATCCGCTTTGCGCGCCACAACGGCTACCGCCGCGACGAGCTCATCCACCTGATACAGACGCTCGACGCGTCGTGAACAGAAATAGAGAGAGCGGGCGAGGAGAATCGAACTCCCGTCGTAAGCTTGGAAGGCTTCTGCTCTGCCATTGAGCTACGCCCGCGCAGGGCCTCATCCTAGCGGCCGAAGGCGGAGCTCCCCTTGGCTAGGATGCCGCTTCGATGGAGCGGCTGATCCTGCGCTCGGCGCGGTTTGCCACCCGCAGACCGTGGTGGGTCGTCGCTGTCTGGGCTGTCCTGCTGATTGCCGCGCTGCCCTTTGCCGGCAAGGCGCAGAGCCAGCTTTCCTCGGGCGGTTTCGATGTCCCCGGGTCGCAGTCGGTGACGGCGATCGACTACCTGAACGGGCAGCCGGGCCGTGGCGCGTACTCGTTTCAGTTTCTGATCGACGCCCGCGATCCCGCCGCGGCGTCGGCTGCGGTTGACCGGCTGACGGCGGAGGTGCCACGTCTTCACCCGGCGATCCAGTTCACGACGCCGCCCATCGTCTCGCCGGATGGCAGGACGGTCGTGGTGGTGGGGTTCGCACCGTACGACCAGAACCAGTCGCTGAAGGTCTCGCGTGAGCTGAAGAGCGAGGTGCAGGACACCACGGGCGCGACGCGCATCTTCGTTCTCGGCCCCTCATCGACCTACGCCACGTTCCAGCAGATCACCGAGAAGGATCTTCAGCAGGCCGAGCTGATCTCGGCCCCGGTGGTGCTGATCGTGCTGCTGCTGCTGTTCGGCGCTGTCGTTGCCGCCCTCGTTCCGGCGGTGCTGGGGGCCCTCGCTGTGTTGATCACGTTTGCGATCGTCTACGTCATCGCCTCGAACACCGAGGTCTCGGTCTACGCGACCACGATGGTGACCATGATTGGCATCGGCGTGGCGGTGGACTATTCGATGTTCATCCTCGCCCGCTTCCGCGAGGAGCTCGACGCCGGTCACTCGACGGAGCTCGCGGTCGAGAACGCGATGCGGACATCCGGCACGGCGGTCGCCTTCTCGGGGCTGACGGTGATCGTGTCGCTGGCGTCGATCTGGATCGTGCCGGTGAGAGCGATCCAGTCGATGGCTCTGGCGGCAATCATCGTCGTCACCATCGCCGTGCTGGCCGGAGGCACGCTGCTGCCCGCGGTCCTGGCGCTGCTCGGGCCGCGCGTGAACGCGCTTCGGATCGGACGGCGCCGGCGGCTCGAGGGCGGGGGGTTCTGGTACCGGTGGTCGCAGCGTGTGATGCGCCGGCCTCTCGTCGCGGCGCTGGGCTCGTCTGCACT
>JAVEES010000443.1 GCA_030840285.1 Pseudonocardiales bacterium | reverse complement strand
CGATGTCGAGGATCAGGCCGCCCTTGACGACCTCGATGACCGTGCCGGTGACGATGCCGTCCTCGTCCTTGATCTTCTCGATCGTGCCCCAGGCGCGCTCGTACTGCGCGCGCTTCTTGGACAGGATCAGCCGGCCTTCTTTGTCCTCTTTCTGAAGGACAAGGGCTTCGATCTCGTCGCCGACCTTGACGACTTCGTTCGGATCGACATCGTGCTTGATGGACAGCTCACGGGACGGGATGACACCTTCGGTCTTGTAACCGATGTCGAGCAGGACCTCGTCGCGGTCGACCTTGACGATGGTGCCCTCGACGATGTCGCCATCGTTGAAGTACTTGATCGTCTTGTCGATGGCGGCGAGAAAGTCCTCGGCCGTGCCGATGTCGTTGACTGCAACTTGCGGGGCGGTGCGTACTGGGTCGACGGTGGTCGTCATTGAGTAGATAGTTCCTGACAGTTTTGTTGAGACGGTGCGGGATACGTCCGGTTCGCACGTCCATGCGGGTACCAATCCACTGATTGATCGCATGAAAGAACGAGTGGCCTGCTCCCTGTCGAAGCCACAGACCTATTCCGCAGGCGCAAGCCTACTCCAGGCCCGACTTTCCTGGGAAATCCAGGTTCGACGCTAGAGCGCTAGAGTCTGCGCGGTGGGAACGGAAAGTGATCTCGGCACGGTCGGGGTGGCGCGCCGGGAACTGAGCGCCATCGAATCCTCGAGGGCCAATCGCCGCTGGTGGGACGCCGACGCCGCCAGCTACCACGCCGAACACGGCGCATTTCTCGGTACCGAGGACTTCGTGTGGTGCCCCGAGGGCCTGCGCGAGGAGGATGCCCAACTGCTCGGCCCCACCGCGGCTCTTCGGGAGCTCGACATCCTCGAGGTCGGAGCTGGCTCAGCGATGTGCTCCCGGTGGCTGGCACGTCACGGCGCCCGTCCGGTGGCCTTCGACATCTCGATGGCGATGCTGCGACACGACGAGCGGGCCGAGCCAGCTGTGCCGCTGATCCAGGCCGATGCCCAGCAACTGCCATTCGCCGATCGCAGCTTCGATCTCGCGTTCACGGCCTACGGCGCGGTTCCGTTCGTGGCCGACTCGGCCGGTGTGATGGCTGAGGTGGCCAGAGTGCTGCGACCGGGCGGGCGCTGGATCTTCTCCACGACCCATCCGCTCCGCTGGGCGTTCCCGGACTCCCCCGGCGAGGACGGCTTGACCGCCACGATGTCCTACTTCGACCGGCGGCCCTACGTCGAGTTCGATGCGGCCGGCCTGCCGACCTACGTCGAGCACCACCGGACGATCGGCGACCGGGTACGCGAGCTCGTCCAGGCGGGTTTCCGGCTGGTCGACGTCATCGAGCCGGAGTGGCCGGACGAGCTCACCTCGCAATGGGGCGGCTGGTCACCCCTGCGAGGCAAGCTGTTACCGGGAACCGCCGTCTTCAGCTGCGTGCTGGACTGACCGCCTCGTTGGATGCATGGGCGCCCGCCGACGCCGGGGTCTGGCGGCGTGCCAGCAGAAGCCCGAATGCCAGCGAGATGAGCCCGAGCAGTCCGAGGACGACCGGCAGGATGATCGTCAGCAGATTGATCTTCTTGTGCGCATCCTTGGCGAAATCGGCCTGGTACTTCTGCGACGCCGGATCGAAGGTCAGGGTCGTTTCCAGCGCCTTGGTTCCGTCTGCCAAGGTACGGACCTGGTGCTCGACACCCTTGATGATCGTGCCGGTCTTCGGATCGACCCAGACCGTCCGGGTGTCGTCGTACTTGCCCGGAATTCCAGGCCCAACGGGGACATCGGCACCCGTGATGACCGCCTCGTACTTGTAGAGCGTGAGGCCCAACAGCTTTTCGGTACCGATGTATTTCGCCTCGGGCGCCTGCTGGGCATTCGGGTCGTAGAAGGGGTAACTCTGCTTTTTGGCGTCGAAGGGCCACTTGTAGGTAAGGCCGGTGTGCTTGGCGCTGGCACCGTTGATGTTCTCGTGGTACTTCGGATCATTCACCGACTCCGCGCTCTTGCGGTCGGCCGCGACCCGATCGGTGGTGAAGCTGACCAGGCGGCCCTGAGCGTCGTCCTTGTCCACGCATTCGGGCACGTCGGCTGTGGCCACCACGATGCAGAGCGTCTCCTGGATGACCGTGACCTTGGAGTCCGATGCCTGCGAATCGCTGCGAACGCGCCGGGTGGCGTTGAGCGTGAGGCGCTGGAGCTGTCCGCTGGCGTCCAGCTTTTCCGCCGGCCCGGTGGCGACCAGTTTGATGTTGAGATTCAGGGGCGTCTTGAGTGCCTTGCCCGGTGCGTAGAAGCGCAGCAAGGCTGCCAGCACGATGCAGAACACGCCGATGAGAACCAGGACTGCACTGAGCACCTTGCGCACGCAGACTCCTTGAGACGAGTTCAGGCAGGCGCGCCTGAACTGTGAGTTGCGCGCACGTTACCAGCAAGTAGCCCCACCGCGGCCATACTTCCGTACGATCCTGCGCAACGGTTTGGAGAAGGGAATTGATGACCTCGAGCGCTGCCGCCCCTGGCCGCACTTCCCCCTTGCTCCTGGGCGACCTGTTCCGTACCAGCATCGCCGCGGTGGCTGCCTTGCAGGCCGGCTGGCTCTGGCTCAGCATCGACCGCGGCTGGTACCTGCAGGCCGATCTGTCCAACCTGGCCGATGCCGTCGGCCACCGACCCGGCTGGTCCTACCTGTCCCAGCCCCTGGGCGGGCATTTCGGCCCGATCATGCGCGCGATCTACTGGCTGTTGCAGGCGGTTGCTCCGATGAACTACGAACTCACCATTGCCGTTCGGGTTGCACTGCAGACGGCGACCGTCTTGTTGCTTGCACTGCTGCTGGTCCGCATGATCGGCCGGCAGCCGATCATTCCGCTGGTGCTCGCTCTGTACTGCTTCAGCTCGCTCACGTTGCCGGGCCTGACGTTCATGACGACCGGACTCGGCTTCGGTATCGGGCAACTGCTGAGCGTGCTGGCCATGCTGATGCTACTGAGGTTCGCACGCACCGGCCGGGTCCGCGACGGTCTCGGCGTCGGAGTCCTGATCGCGCTCGCGACCCTGTCCAGCGACCTGTACATCATCTACGCCGCGGTGCTCGCGGTCATGACGATGGGCCTGCTGTACCAGGGGACCCTTCGCCAGCGCCTGCACCGCGTGTTGTCGCACTGGAAGGGCTGGCTGGCGATGGCGCTGCCCATCGGCGCCGTCGCGGCCACGGCGCTGCTGAGCGCGGACACCACCGGCGCCGGCGGGATGCGGCTCGGGGACGGCTGGGCACTGCTGCGTTCGGAGTGGCTGCGCGCGGTCGGGCCCGCTCTGATCGGCGGCCCGTGGACCTGGTTTGGCGACACCGACACCTACTCGGCCTTTTATGCCCCGAATGACGCCACGATCCTGCTGGGCCAGTTGGCCTTCGTGTCGCTGCTCATCCTGGGTTGGCACCAGACCGGGCCGCGAAGCCTGCTCGCCTGGTGCCTGCCGCTCATCACTGTTCTCGGCGCCATGCTGCTCGTCGGCGCGGCACGCTATGGCCAATCCCAGCTGCTTATCGCGATCACGCCTCGGTACAGCTTCGTGGTGGCGCTGCCCCTGGCGATGGCGATCTGCCTGTCACTGGCAGCACCGGACAGGGCGGAAATGCCGACAGCACCGGACGCGGCCGAATTGCCGCCCCGGGCGGTCTCGCGGCTCGGCGGTTCCAGGCGCGAGGCAATCGTGGTGCTCGGCGTGGTGGGCGCCGTGCTGATCGCCGCGTGCGTCAGTTCGGTGCGGTACACCCGCTTCTGGGCCCACAACCCTGGACGCAGCTATGCCGCCACGCTGGCTTCCGGTGTGCGGGCGGCCGGCCCGCGCGTGAACTTGTACGACACACCGGTCCCGCCCGCGCTGATCTCCTCGGTCGAGCCGCATCATCACGTCTCTGACTTGCTGAGGCTGCTCGGCGTGCCGGCGCAATTCGACCAGCCCGAGTCCGAGCCACTGGTCGCGACCTCCGACGGCCGGCTCGTCAAGGCCGGCTTTATCGTTGCGGCCAGCGCGGCCGACAAGCCCGTCCCCAATTGCGGCACGCATCTCAAGGGAGCCGGGCCGTTCACGATCGCGCTTTCCCGGCCGGTGCGCGAGGGCGAATGGTTCCTTCGACTGGAGCTGTACGAGCAGGCGCCGAGCACGATCGACGTGCACATCGTCGATCGGGACGGCAGTATTCTCGCCCCGACCAACGGTCCGACGCTCACGCTGCCCCGACTTGCCGCGCTGAACGTCAGGCTGCCGGCGATGGAGCCGGCCTCTGTCGTAGTCGCCACCCGCTCGACGTCCATCGATGTCTGCCTCGTCAGGGTGCTGATCGGCGGCCCCCTGCCGGCACCGGAGCGCTGACATGAGCCAGCCACGAACCTCGGACCGCTTTCCCGCCCTTGACGGCTTGCGCGCGTTCGCGGCATTCGCCGTCGTCTGCACGCACGTCGGCTTCATCAGCGGCAGATCGCTGGACAACGACATCCTGGGCCCGATCCTGTCCCGCGGCGACTTCGGCGTCGCACTGTTCTTCCTGCTGTCAGGCTTCCTGCTGTACCGGCCCTTCGCCCTGCATGTCATCGCCGGTGCGCCGTCGCCCAGGACCGCCCGCTTCCTGTGGCGACGGGCGGTCCGAATCGTCCCGGCCATGACGATCTTCGTGATCGTGACCCTGACCTTCCTGACGCCCTACCGGGTGCGAGCTTCGGACTACCTGCATTACCTCCTGCTCATACAGACCTACGATCACCACGACTACGACCCCAACCTCGCGCACTTGTGGACGCTGGCGATCGAGGTCAGCTTCTACCTTCTGCTGCCGGTCCTCGGTTGGCTCAGCGCCCGCATGGCCGGGACCCTCCGGCGCGCGCTGGCGGGGCAGGCCTGCTTGCTCGCTGCGATGGTGATGGCGCCGCCGCTGTTCAATCTGGCTCAACTGCGCTGGCTGCCGGGCAGTCAAGCGTTGCTGTGGCTGCCGGCCTACACGGACTGGTTCGCGATCGGGATGGCGCTGGCGGTGTTCTCGGCGATCCCAGCCGGCGCCCCGGTCATGCCGCGGATTCGCCGAGTGCTCCTTGACTGGGCGGCCGCACCGGGAACCTGCTGGCTTGCCGCGGGCGTGCTGTATCTGCTGTCCAGCCTGCCGTTGGGTAATCCTCGCACGCTGGCTCCGGCTCTCTACTGGCAATGGACCGCCCAGCACACTCTGTACGGGGCTGCCGCCTTCTTCCTGATGCTGCCACTCGTGCTGGGCGAGCACCCGGGCATCGACCGGGTGCTCGGATCCCGGGCTGCCCGCTTCGGTGGCAACATCTCCTACAGCGTGTACCTGTGGCACGTTCCCCTGATGCCCAAAGTGCAATCAGCGCTCGGGTACCACGAATTCGACGGTCATTTTCTATCGCTTCTGGCGGCGACCCTGCTCGCCGCGATCGCTGCGGCGACCGTTTCCTGGTACCTGCTCGAACGGCCAGCGCTGCGCTATGCCTCGGCCTCCTGGCGACGGCCGAGCGCGTCGCCGGAACCAGCTCCGGCGCCGGAACCAACTGGGCCGCCGGAACCAACTGCGCCGATGACGAGCGCTGCGACGCAGAGCAGTTGACTGGTGGCCGAGTTCGCGACCGTGAATAGCTGGAAGGCATTCGCCTGAGCCTGCATGAGACCGGGTATGAGGATCAGGACGGCAGGCACCCACGCCGGTAGCGTCAGGCCCATCCTCTCGATCAGCTGCGCAAAGCCGAATACGACCACGACGACCGCGGTGCCCCACAGCCCGGCCAACAGCGTGGCGGCCACGGCAAGCAGGGATATCGCCACCACCCACGGCAGCCGGGCATCGCCGAGCGGCTCCAGCAACTGCGCGCCACGGCGTCCGGGTAATGCCGCGATCGCCAGCAGGAGCAGCACGCCGGCGACCCCGATCACCAATCCGATGACGAACGGACGTTGCGGCGCGAAGGTCAGCTCGATCGTGCCATGTGCCCCGGCTGGGACGGCAAACCCCTGCTGCCAGCCATCGACCCGCACGGCGGCGAGTTCACGGCCGTTCAGGCGGGCATGCCATCCGGAGTTGGTGTTCTCGCGCACCACTAGCACGCTCGCGGCCGTGGTGGATACGGCCACCGCGCGATCGGTGGAGTCCCAACGCTGAACCGACATCGTCCCCGAGGCAGCCGCCGGGGCCCCGAGCGGGGAAGGCGTCGACGTGGCCAGGATCGACACCGCTCGCGCCAGCGGCGTCGACGGCAGCGACATCGTGTGCTCCCCCGCGGTGAGATCCACGCTGCGCACCGGGCAGGTCTTGGCCCGCACCGGAAGTCCGGCCAGCACGTCAGCGCGGCGCGCCGTCACCGCCAGCCCGATCGGCTTGCCATCGATATCCAGCCACAGACCCGCACCGCAACCGATGTCGATCATGCTCGGCAACTGCGTGGCCGGCAGCGTTCCGGCCGGTCCGGAAAGCTCGATCTCGCTGATCGCCACTGGCAGCAACGAGGTCCGGTAGTTCAGCGAACTGGTGCTTTGCCGCAGGCTCGAGGAGGTGATGGTGATCGTGACCGCTGCTGTCCGAACCGGTTTGTCGAGGGTGATCCTGCCATCGGCCGGCAGCGTGCCGTGCCAGCGTTGGGTGCCGGCGGTCACCGAAACCTCGCGCGGGACCGCGGCGGCCGCCGCGGGATCGGAGAGGATCCGCAGAGCCGAAATGGTGCTGGGCTTGGCCAGCCGCAGCGTCAGCTTCGGCTGGACGTCACCGCGACCCGCCTGCCAGCTCGTCGTGGGGCTCCCGTCGACGACCGAGATCGCGCTCGACCGCGGGTCGCCGGGATTCGTGGACGATGCGAGCACCTTGATCGCCGATCCCGCAGCGAGATACCGGTCCAGGGCCGCACCGGCCTGCAGGGTAACCGTCGGGTCCAACTGATACCGGTGCTCGCCGGCCAGTTCGAAGGCGCGGTAGAGGCCCGCGTCCTCCTCCCCCGCGACCTCGTAGCTGCTGTCACAGACGGGCCTGCCCGCCACGCTGATGCAGGCGCTCCGGCTACCCGTCGGGACGCTGAACACCAGTGACGATGCATCGCTCATCCCCGGTACGCGCAGGAATCTTCTCGGCTGCAGTCCCGGTATTTGCAAGGTGGAGATGCCGATGGTGCTGCCGAAGGTGTTGTCGGCTACCGAGGCGATCGTGATGCGCAGCGATCGGGTTTGCCCCGCCGGCACCGCTACGTTCTGCAGCGACTGATCCGGCCGGGTTCGCGACACCGTGACGCCGCTGTCGGTGCGGACCGCGATGCTGGTCGGTCCCGAGCGCCCGGCATCGGTGAATCGCAGCTTGACGGACGTCATGGAGCGAGGCTCGCTGAAGCTCACCTGGAGCCACTGGCCCACCGAGCCGGACGGCGAGCCGCTGCGCCACGCTGTTGCCGGATCACCGTCGATGGCCGCGAACGGGCTGTTGGCCGCGGAGCGATTGAAGTATGCCGAGACGTCCGAGCCCGCGGAGGACGCCGTGACATCCGCGATTCCCTGATAGGAAAAGGCGGACAGGCCTCCCGCGCCGTCGGGCAGGTAGTCATAGGCCGCCCGTCGTCCGCTGTAGGGCATGGCCGCTGTCATGGTGGCCGATTTCGTGGCGGAGTTACCAAAACTGGCCTGCCGCTTTCGGATGCCGTCGGTAAGGACCGTCTGGGCTTGGACGGTCGGGGCTTGCGGGGTCTGCAACGTCGCGCCGTCGGAGCCGAAGAACACCGCGGCGTCGGCCGCTAGGCCGCTGCGCACGAGCGGCACCAGCGCTTCAGAGGAACCATTCGCATGCAGGGCCGAAGACAGCGGCTCGAGTGACACCGGCCCAGGAGCGCCCGCCACCCGATAGATCTGGACGGACGGCCGGCCGCGGCTGGCGCCGCCGTCGAGCAGGTTGTTGGGTGCCGGGCTTCCCGATCCGACCACGGGTCCGAACGATGCCTGCAGAGCGATTCCCGGAGATCCGTCGAGCGTCGCGTGCAGCAGCATCGACGGCGGGGCGCCCGAGCGCACCGAGTTCAGATCGTTGGCGACCACCAGGTAAGCGATGCCGGCCCTGGCAAGCAACGGTGCCAGGGTTGGATCCGGCTGCCCCGCGGCAAGGATATCGCTTACCGCGTCGAGGAATCTGATGTAACCGGCCTGGCTGAGCGGCACCGCGTCACGCACCGTCCACGGCGTCGTCGCCACAGGCTGCAGAGCGGTGTCCACCGTTGCGCCCCAGAGGTAA
>JAVEES010000435.1 GCA_030840285.1 Pseudonocardiales bacterium | reverse complement strand
CTGGCGCCGGGCGGCAAGACCGCGTTCTACGGGCCGCCCAACCAGATCGGTGCGTCGATGGGCACCACCAACTGGGCGGACATCTTCAGCTCAGTGGCTGGCGACCCGGACGCGGCCAATAAGAGATTCCTCGCCCAGCACGGACCGCCGCCACCACCGCCGCCCGCAGCCAAACCCACTGACCTTGGCAAACCGACGAAAACCAGTCTGCCCAGGCAATTCTCGACGATCGCTCGTCGCCAGATGCGGCTGATCGTGTCCGATCGCGGCTACTTCATTTTCCTGGCGTTTCTGCCGTTCATCATGGGTGTGCTGTCGCTGTCGGTGCCAGGAGATGTCGGGTTCGGTGTCCCCGTGCCTGCGATAAAGGGTGGCGACGCGCCCAACGAGCCGGGGCAGATCCTCGTGCTGCTCAATGTCGGCGCCATCTTCATGGGCACTGCGCTCACGATCCGCGCGCTGATCGGGGAGCGGGCAATCTTCCTGCGCGAGCAGGCCGTCGGCCTGTCCACGACCGCGTACATCTTGGCCAAGGTCTTCGTCTTCGCCGGGTTCGCGTTGGCGCAGTCGGCCATCGTCGTCGGCATCAACGTCTGGGGGAAGAAGTGGGGCCCTGGCGCCGTGGCCAGCGGCGCGGTGATACCCCCTCGGACCCTGGAGCTGTATACCGACATGGCGGCCTGCTGTGTGGCAGCGGCGATGACTGGCTTGGCACTCTCGGCGCTGGCCAAGTCGAACGAGCAGATCATGCCATTGCTGGTGATCGCGATCATGTCGCAGCTGGTGTTCCAGGGCGGCATGATCCCGGTGACAGGCCGCGTCGGTCTCGACCAGTTGTCGTGGATCACGCCTGCGCGGTGGGGATTCGCCAGCACCGCGTCGACCATCGATCTGCTCAGACTCGTTCCCGGCCCGCTGACTCCACAGGATTCGCATTGGAAACACACCGCTGGCGCGTGGTGGTTCAACATGGCCATGCTCGGGGCGATCTGCCTCGGCTACGTCAGCTTCGTGCGGTGGAAGATTCGCCTCAAGGGCGGCTAGCTGCGTGCCGGGGCGAGCCGCTTGAGCGCTAGCCCACCTTCAAACGGGCGGTAGCCGAACGCGGGCGGGGAGACATATCCGGTGTCCCCCAACGGCGTATGCACCTCGGCGACCGTTGGCCCGATCTTGGCGGCAACCGGCGCGAGGGCTTCCAGATCGAAGCGGTACAGCCGCCCGGCGTTTCCGCCAAGAATCTTGCGGCAGGTGGCCTCGGACTGACTGTGCAGCGCCCATCGGAGCGCCAGTTTGGAGTGCGGCGCAAAGCCTTCCTCGTGGGGATAGTCGCTGCCCCACATCATGTGGTCGGCGCCCATGTAGTCGATCATCGACGACTCGTACGGTGTGAGTTCGGACGCGAGGAAGCAGTTCCGTTTCGCGTAGTCGCTCGGTGCCATGGTCAGCTCGTCGATCGACGAACCGCCGAACATTCCGTAGGTGCGATTACCCGCTTCGGATTTCATGGTGGGCACCATCAGGTCAAGCAGCATCATTTGTTGCTGCAGCCAGAGCGTGCCCTGTTCGGTCGGCACAAACCGCAAAGCCGGGTACCGCTCGAATACGCCCGCCAGGATCAGGTGGTTGACCGAGCGCTGAGCCCACATCGCCATCTCGGTGACCAGCACGGCGTTCGACGCCGGCTGATCCATCGGCATCGACGGACTTCCCGCCCCTGCGTGCTGAACGATCGTCAGGTCCAGTTCCGCGCAGAGCGCCCAGATCGGTTCATAGCGGGTATGGAAGAGGGGGGCGACGTTCGGATCACCGGGTGACACGGCGGGCAGCAGCACCCCTCCGAAGCACTCTTTCTCGGCACCCCATCGGATCTCCTCTAGGGCGAGGTCGACGTCGTTGGGGAAGATCTGAATCAGTCCGCGCCGCCGCGACGGTGCCAGTGAACAGAAGTCGATCTGCCAGCGATTGTGGGCCTGCACACCCGCCCAACGCCTTTCGAACTCCTCACGGGTACGCGGCAGGCTGATCGTGATGTTGGGCGTGGTCGGGAAGAACGGCGGGACGGTGTTCGGCAAGAGCACCTCGGCAGCTACGCCGTCGGCGTCCATTTCCGACATTCTCAGCTCGTGGTCCCAGTTGCGTTGCGCGGTGGCGATGACCAGGTCGTCGAACGGGCTGATGTACGTCTTGGCCCACGCGTCGAATTCGTCGTGCAGGTTGGGTGGCAGATAGGGCTTGTAGTCGTACAGATCCGCCCCCGCGTGGGTGTCCGTCGAAATTACGACGTAGCGGTCAATGGTGTCCCACGTAGCCATATGCGTCTCCAATGTCATCGCGACCCCGGTGGTAATCCTTCCCTCAACCGGGCCTGCACAGGCAGGATTCGTCATTCCCCGTGGATGTCGAGGCCGTGTGCGGCGGCGTAGGCCATCGCCTGCTCGATATCGACCTTCGCGCCGCGCAGAGCCGCGGTGGTCCACAGCGTCGGATCGACCCTTGCGCCGCGAAGATCGGCTTCGTCCAGCTTGGTGTTCTGCAGTCGGGCACCGCTGAGGTCGGCGCGCCGAAGCACCGCCTTGCGCAGATCGGCGTCCACCAGGCTGGCTTCGCGCAGCCGGCAATCGGATAGGTCGACGCCGCGCAGGTCGGCACCGCCAAGCACCGCCAGCGTGAAGTCCACCTCGACCAGCTTCATCGGCCGCATGCGGCACTCGGTGAACGCAGAGCCGAGAAAGCTGCAGTGCCTGAAGATGCTGTGCCACAACGATGTACGACGAAATTTGCAAGTGCGGAACGCCGAGCCGACGTGCTCGGATTCCGACATGTCGAC
>JAVEES010000433.1 GCA_030840285.1 Pseudonocardiales bacterium | reverse complement strand
CGCCACGGCTGCCGGCGGGGATGGCGGCCGAGCCGGTGGGCAGCGAGGACTGCCAGGACGGACGTGCGAACACCTGGCTGTAACCGCCGCCGGAACCGTTCCACGCCGTCTCGCGCTGGCCCGGGTTGCTGGAGCACTCAACCGGCGGATGTGCCGAGTCGACGGTGGTGCCCGTCGCGACGTCCGTGCAGAGGTTGGTGCCACCGACCGCCGTCACCAGCGGGTCGGACGCCGGCCAGCCGACCTGCGGGGTGGGCAGCGTGGTGCCACCGGAGCTGACCGGCTGCTTGGTGGTTCCGGTGCTGCCGTTGTCACCGGAGCTGGCGAGGAACGTCACGCCCGCCTGGGTTCCGCTCACGAAGGCGTGACGCAGGTTCTCAAGCGATTTGGTCGAGCCGAAGGAGCCTTCGGCCGCTCCGAAACTCTGGGTCACGACGTCGGCGAGGTGGTTGTCCACCAGGTACTGCTCGGCGTTCATCATGTTGGGAAATCCTTGGACTCCCAGGGTCTCCGCGGTCGGGGTGGCGACCAGCAGGATATTGGCTCCAGGCGCGGTGGTGTGCGCGTACTCGATGTCCAGTGCGACTTCCAGGGACCAGGCATTGCTGGCCTCCTGCCCTGGCGAATTGTTGGCAGGGGGTGCCTTGACCTGGTGGTTGCCGAACGTCAGGGTGCTGAACTTGGCCATGCCGGGCGCGCAGGCGACGTCGGGCATGCCGCACATCAGGGGCAGGCCGTAGGCCTGGCTGAACGTCTTGAGGTCCGCGGCTGCCTGGTCATAGCCGAACGAGTCGACGATCGCGATCGTCTTGCCCTTGCCGGTGAAACCTGCCGCGTACAGCGGGTTCAGGTTGTAAGAACCCTGGATGCCGGTGGGCGTGAACCGCCGACGGGTCGCTGAGTACCCCGGGCCGGGGGCGGCGTCCGGGCCGGAAAGGTAGACGCTTCCGGCCGGGGCGTGATGCTGCACGGACGGCAGCTGCCCGGACGTGGCGGCGTGCGAGCTGCTCGGACTGCTGAGCCCGAGGGCGGCCAGGGCACAGATGGCGATGGCGATCAGTGCGTGCCGGTAGCCGAGATAGGTGGACACGTGTCGGGACCTCCTAGCAAAGGGGCCGGACATCAGGGGTCGCCGTAGTCCGGCTGCACGAGAGTGCGCTCGGATATTTGCATATGCCACAGGTCCGGTCAAGGAACGTGAATCCTCGCTATTTTCTGTGAAATTGCTGGGTGCTCGCGACCCTTTCTCCACAGCCCGGCGGGCTGTCCACAGATCGTTGCGGCATCGGTCGCTGGTGCGCTCGGCACGCCAGGATCGGCTATGTCAACCAGAGCCGCCGCCCGTTGCTTCGCCGTTCCGGGTGACGGCACGGTCCTGTCCAGGGCGGCGCTGCGCCAACGGCACATCACGCCGAGCCAGCTTCGATCCAGGCTCGACGCGGGTCGATGGCGCCGGCGTGGACGGGCCATCGTCCTGCACAACGGGCCGCTGACTCGTCGGCAGGAATGGGACGTTGCCCTCGTCAACCTAGGCCCGCGCGCGGCCCTCACTGCGTTCACGGCGGCCGAGTACCAGGGCCTGTCCGGTTGGGAACGCGATGAGATCCATGCCCTGGTCCCGGCCGGCACCGCCGAACCCGGGGTACCCGGCCTCGCCATCCGGGTCCACCGCAGCAGGCATTGGCAGCTGCCGGCTGATCCCGTCGCGCTCAGATGCCACGGGCTCGGTGGCGCACTGGTACTCGCGGCCGCCGGTTTCGACTCGCCCCGCCCGGCGTGCGGACTCCTCGCCGCTGGCGTCCAGCAGGGACTCATCGAGGCGGCGGAGCTTGCTCGAATTCTCCAGGCCCAGACGACCGTTCGGCATCGCGCCCTGCTGCTGGCAGCGGTAGCTGATATCGGCGGCGGATCTGAGGCGCTTAGTGAGATCGACTTCGTACGGCTGTGCCGGCGCTACGGGCTGCCCACGCCCGAGCGCCAGAGCGTGCGACGCGACAGCTCCGGCCGGCGGCGCTACCTCGATGCCAGCTGGCGGCGTGCGGACGGCCGGATGGTGGTAGCCGAGATCGATGGTGCGCTGCACCTGAGTCCGCGCAGATGGTGGGATGACCAGGCGCGGCAGAACGAACTGGTGCTCGCGGATGCCCTGGTCCTGCGATTTCCCAGCGTGATCGTGCGTACGCAGCCTGAGGTGGTGGCGGCGCAGGTACGGCGAGCGCTGGCCCTATGATCACCGCTCAGAGAGTCGGTATGCCTGCCGAGCGTCATGGCGCGCCAGCAGCATCACAACCCGGCTGGAATCCCGGAAGACCGAGCTCAGACGCGACGGAACAACAGCGCTTGCTTCACTTCCTGGATCGCCTTGGTGATCTGGATACCGCGAGGGCAGGCCTCGGTGCAGTTGAAGGTGGTGCGGCAGCGCCACACGCCTTCGCGGTCGTTGAGGATCTCCAGCCGTTCCTCGGCACCCTGGTCCCGCGAATCGAAGATGAACCGGTGCGCGTTGACGATCGCCGCAGGGCCGAAGTACGAGCCATCGGTCCAGAACACCGGGCAGGACGTGGTGCACGCGGCGCACAGGATGCACTTGGTGGTGTCATCGAAGCGGTCCCGGTCGGCCTGGGACTGCAGCCATTCCTTCGAAGGCTCGTTGCCGTGGGTGATCAGGAACGGCTTGACCGCCCGGAACGCCTCGAAAAAGGGTTCCATATCGACGATCAGGTCCTTCTCGACCGGCAGTCCCTTGATCGGCTCGATCGTCAGCTTGTCAGGCATGTCCTTCATGAGCACCTTGCAGGCAAGCCTGTTCACGCCGTTGATCCGCATCGCATCCGAGCCACACACGCCGTGCGCGCACGAGCGGCGGAAGGTCAGCGTGCCGTCCTGCTCGCCCTTGATCTTCATCAGCAGGTTGAGCACCCGGTCGGTCGGAAATGCATCGACGGTGTACGTCACCCAGGTGACCTCGTCAGAGATCTCCGGGTTGTACCGCCTGATCTTGACCTCGATCGGACGCGACTTCGGTGCCTCGGTCGGCGTGCTCACCGAACGCTCCTGGACTGCTGTCATGGAATGAACTCCTGTAGGGCAAGTGATCGAGCAAGCGGACGGACCGGCCGATCAGTACTTTCGCGCCATTGGCTGGTAGCGAGTAACCACAACCGGCTTCCAGTCGAGGTTCACCGAGCCGTCCGGGCCGCGGTAGGCCATCGTGTGCTTCATGTAATTCTCATCGTCACGCTCCTGAAAGTCCTCGCGAGCGTGGCCGCCCCGCGATTCCTTGCGGTTGCGCGCAGACACGACCAGCACCTCGGCGAGATCGAGCAGGAAGCCCAGTTCGATCGCCTCGAGCAGGTCGGAGTTGTAGCGCTTGCCCTTGTCGGCGATGGCGACGTTCTCATACCGCTGCCGCAGCGCCTCGAGGTCGCTCTGGCATTCCGACAGCGACTCCTCGGTCCGGAACACCTGGGCATTGCGGTCCATCGTGTTCTGCAGCTCGGTGCGAATGGTGTTGACCTTTTCGGTGCCGGCGGAGTTCAGCAGCTTGGCAACCATGGCCTCGACAGTTGCCGCGGGCGCCTCTGGGATATCGGGCAACTCCGCCTTGAGGGCGTACTCCGCCGCCGCGATGCCAGCCCGGCGCCCGAACACGTTGATGTCGAGCAGCGAGTTGGTGCCCAGCCGGTTGGAGCCATGGACCGACACGCAAGCGACCTCGCCGGCTGCGTACAGACCTGGCACCACATCGGTGTTGGTACGCAGCACCTCGGCCTCGATGTTGGTCGGCACGCCGCCCATTGCGTAGTGCGCAGTGGGGTAAACCGGTACCGGCTCGGTATAGGGCTCGACGCCGAGATAGGTCCGCGCGAACTCGGTGATGTCGGGAAGCTTCGAATCGATCTGCTCCTTGGGCAGGTGCGTCAGATCGAGGAGTACGTAGTCCTTGTGCGGTCCGGCGCCGCGGCCCTCACGTACCTCGTTGGCCATCGAACGGGCCACGATGTCGCGCGGGGCGAGATCCTTGATGGTCGGGGCGTAACGCTCCATGAACCGCTCGCCGTCGGCGTTGCGCAGGATCGCGCCCTCGCCGCGGGCGGCCTCGGAGAGCAGGATGCCCAGCCCCGCCAGGCCTGTCGGGTGGAACTGGAAGAACTCCATGTCCTCCAGTGGCAATCCCTTGCGCCACACCACGCCCATCCCGTCACCGGTCAGGGTGTGCGCGTTGGACGTCGTCTTGAAGACCTTGCCGAAGCCACCGGTGGCCAGCACCACGGACTTGGCGTTAAACACGTGGATCTCGCCCGTTGCCAGCTCGTAGGCCACAACACCGGAGGCCACCTCGACGCCGTCGGCGTTCGGGGTCAGCAGCAGGTCCAGCACGTAGAACTCGTTGAAGAACTCGACGCCCTGCTTCACACAGTTCTGGTACAGGGTCTGCAGGATCATGTGGCCGGTACGGTCCGCGGCGTAACACGAGCGCCGGACCGGGGCCTCACCGTGGTTGCGGGTGTGGCCACCGAAGCGCCGCTGGTCGATCCGGCCGGCGGGTGTCCGGTTGAAGGGCAGGCCCATCTTCTCCAGGTCCAGGACGGCGTCGTTGGCTTCCTTGCACATCACCTCGGCGGCGTCCTGGTCGACAAGGTAGTCACCGCCCTTGACGGTGTCGAAGGTGTGCCATTCCCAGTTGTCTTCCTCGACGTTGGCCAGGGCGGCGCACATACCGCCCTGAGCCGCTCCGGTGTGCGACCTGGTCGGGTACAGCTTGGTAAGCACAGCCGTGCGGGCCCGTCCGGAGGATTCCAGTGCCGCGCGCATACCCGCACCGCCGGCTCCGACGATGACTACGTCGTATCTGTGGTTCTGCATGAAGGTCGTCGACTCAGCTTTCGTATCGTCGGAGGAGTCCGATCATCGGCACGTACTCGGTGCTGTGGCCAACCGCTCGGCTGCTTAGTGGATGTTCGGGTCAAAGGTGAAGATCACCAGGGTGCCCAGCGCGATGACCAGGGCGGAGGCCGTGTAGAGCGCCATCTTCAGCCAGAACCGCGTCTGGTCCTTGCGGGTGTAGTCGTTGATGATCGTTCGCAGGCCGTTGGTGCCGTGGATCTGCGCCAGCCACAGCATCAGCAGGTCCCATACCTGCCAGAACGGGGAAGCCCAACGCCCGGCCACGAAGCCGAAGTTGATGCGCTGCACGCCTCCGTCGAGGATATTCATGATGAAGAGGTGGCCGAGCACCAGAACCACCAGCAGCACGCCCGAGACCCGCATGAACAGCCAGGCGTACAGCTCGGTGTTGGTGCGGCCGCGGGTGCGCCGCTGCGGCGATCGGGGAGCCTCCAGCAGGTTCGTCATCACTTGCTCCCGAACACGACTTCGAATGAATGCTTGAACATGAAGAACGCTCCCGGGATCATCACGACTGCCCAGACGGCCACGATGATCCACAGCATTTGGCGCTGCAGGCGCGGACCCTTGGACCAGAAGTCGACCGCGATCACCCGCAAGCCGTTCAGCGCGTGGAACAGCACCGCACCGACCAGTCCGATCTCCATGAGGTTCACGAACGGGTTCTTGTAGGTGGCGATCACCGTGTCGTAGGACTCCGGTGAGACCCGGACGAGCGCGGTGTCAAGTACATGAGCGAAGAGGAAGAAAAAGGTCAGCACACCGGTGATCCGGTGGGCGACCCAGGACCACATGCCCTCGCGGCCCCGGTACAGCGTCCCCCCGAACCTGGGCTTGGACGGGCCTCGCGATGCGGTCACAGAGCCTGGTGTGGTCACAGTGCTCACGCGGTCTCCTTCGTATTCAGCCAAGCCTCAGTGAGCCTAATCTGATACCCCCGGCGGGGCCGACAGGTAAGACGACGATGTGACCAGTCGGACACGAGGCTGGTCCCGCTGCTGGTCCCGCTGCTGGCCCCGCGGGAGCGCCTCGATAGACGCCCTGAGACGCCCTGAGGCCCCCAGGCGCCCTGAGACGCGCTGAGACGCGCTGAGACGCGCTCAGGCGCCCGGGCGCCCTGAGTCGCCCAGGGGCGATCATCCAGCGCACCTGTTGCAATGTGCCTATTCGGTCCGCCGCGATCTGGCACACCTCCGCGAAACGGCGCAGCGCGCGGCTAGGACTTTGGTCCCGCTCACAACAATCGGATGACAAACGCCTGCTGAATTCCAGCGTGGTTACTTTGGGCGGCTAACGTCCGTTCCGATCGGAGGCAGACCGCCTCTGCGACACCAGAGGACGAGGGGAGACCGTCTTGCGCACATCGCGTGGGATGGCAGCCATCGCAGGCGTGGCCGCAACGGCCATGCTGTTGGCAGCCTGCGGCAGTGACAAGACCGCGACGCCCGGGGGCAATGCGAGTAGCGGAATCTCAGGCAGCGGCGCCGCCAGCAGCCTGAAGATCGGCATGGCCTATGACATCGGCGGTCGCGGAGACAAGTCGTTCAACGACGCCGCGGCCGCCGGCTTAGACGCGGCGAAGAAGAAGTACAACCTCACGGACAGCAACGTCAAAGAACTCGAGGCAGCCCAAGGCGAGGCCGAGGCCGACAAGGAAGCACGGCTGACTCAACTGGCGGACAACGGCTTCAACACGATTATCGCCGTGGGCTTCGCCTACTCGGCTGCTGTCAAGGCCGTCGTGCCCAAATACCCGAACATCAAGTTCGCCATCATCGACGACAACGCAGTGCAGGCGCCCAACCTTGCTGACCTCACCTTCGCTGAGGAGCAGGGGTCGTTCCTCGTTGGCGCCATCGCTGCGCTGAAGAGCAAGAAGCACCACGTCGGCTTCATTGGCGGTGTGAACGTCGCGCTGATCCAGAAGTTCCAGGCCGGATTCGACGCCGGAGCCAGGGCTGCCGACCCGTCGGTCAAGATCGAGGACAAGTATCTCACCACGCCGCCCGATTTCAGCGGCTTCAACGACCCGACCAAGGGTGAGACCGCGGCGAACGGCATCTACGACGCCGGCGCCGACGTTATCTTTGCGGCGGCTGGCGGCTCCGGAAGCGGCGTGTTCAAGGCTGCCAAGGCGAAGGGCGCCAAGGCGATCGGTACTGACTCCGACCAGGACCTCTCGGCTGCTCCAGACGTCAAGGACGTCGTCATCTCCTCGATGCTCAAGCGGGTCGACGTGGCGGTCGGCAAGTTCATCGACTCGGTCAAGGACGGCAGCTTCAAGGCCGGCAACACCATCTTCGACCTCAAGGCCGGCGGTGTGGACTACTCCACCTCGGGCGGCAAGATCGACGACATCAAGGCCAAGGTCGACGACTTCAAGTCCAAGATCATCGACGGCACCATC
>JAVEES010000420.1 GCA_030840285.1 Pseudonocardiales bacterium | reverse complement strand
GGAGAAAGCTCAGCCGGAGCCTTTGACCCATTCGGCGCCGACCCGCTGCTCGATCCTGAGCGCGGCCGCGATGACCTTGACGATCTCGGGCTCGATCTTCTTGCCGAGAAAGGGCACGTTCACCCGGACGTCGCCCTCGACGGTCTCCACCGATCCGGCACCCTGCGGCTTGAGCACCGCCTCACCGACCATCGAGGCCGGCTGCCCCTGAATCGTCACCTTGACCGTCGCGGTTCGGGTGCCAGACCCGTCCGGACCGGTCCAGTTCTCAACCTGGCGCACGTTGATCGTCTCGCCGAGGAACTTCTTGACGTACTCGGGCACCGCCGGCGGCATGACGCGGTCGACCTGAATGCGCGCTCCGTCGCCGTCGCGGGTGATGCTGACCTCCCACGACAGGGCCCCGGACTCTTCGCAGGCCTGCTCCCGGACGCTCTTCTCCACGTGCGCGGCGAACATCTGCTCGACGCTGAATTCCGACGCTGTAGTTTCGCTCAGCCTCATATGCAGACCTGCTCTTCGCGCAAGCGGCTCATCGCTGAATTCGCTCCGCTCCTCACTCGTACCTCGCTGCGATGCTCACTCATGTGCTGATCATGGACTATTGGCGCGGAGCGTGCATCGCGTACCCCCGTGGCGGTCAAGAAGATCTTGACGAAGGTTGTCCGAAAGCCAGTGCAGTGGGCGGGCCCGCCACCGATAGCGTGAAACGCATGACCGAAGCACGACAGGCCCGCGAGACCGATCCATCCGACCACGGGGCACCCGCGGCGCCCGAGCCGGACGGCAAGGACTGGACCTGGGTGCTCGACGCGCGCTGCCCCGAATGCGGTTTTCAGGCGAGCGAGGTCGATCCTGGCACCATCGGGCGCACCGTCCGTGAGCTGCTGCCTCGCTGGCACGCGGTGCTGTCTCGTCCGGCAGCCGGCGTTCGCTCCGATCCGCTGGTCTGGTCCCCGCTGGAGTACGGCTGCCACGTCCGGGACGTCTTCACCATCTTCGCGGACCGCGCCGAACTGATGCTGCAGCAGCAGGCTCCGTCCTTCGCCAACTGGGATCAGGACGAGACCGCGCTGACCGAGCGCTACTGGTCGCAGGAGCCCGCAGCCGTCGCGGCCCAGCTGTCGGCCGCCGGCCAGCGAGCCGCGGACACCTTCGACTCCGTCGGCCAAGACCAGTGGCAACGCACCGGCCTGCGCAGCAACGGCTCAAGGTTCACCGTCGAAACGCTGGGCCAGTACTTCTTGCACGACATCGTCCATCACCTGCACGACGTCCGGGGCTGACGGCAGCGAGTCCCGCGGTTGGTATGCCTATAACGCGTCATGACGACCTGAGGGCATGACAACTGCGCGAGAACGGGTAAACGAGAAAAGGGCGGCCCCGGCGAACCGGGACCGCCCTTTCGCAGCGGTACAGCAGGACGGTTACCCGCCCGGATCGGACTAGAAGTCCATGCCGCCCATGCCACCGTCGCCACCGGGGACGCCGGCAGGCGCCTTCTCCGGCTTGTCGGCCACAACGGCCTCGGTGGTCAGGAACAGCGCCGCGATCGATGCGGCGTTCTGAAGCGCCGAACGGGTGACCTTGGCAGGCTCAACGATGCCGGCCTTCACCATGTCGACGTACTCGCCCGTGGCGGCGTTGAGGCCGTGACCTGCAGGCAGGCCGGCGACCTTCTCTGCCACGACGCCACCTTCGAGGCCGGCGTTGATGGCGATCTGCTTGAGCGGCGCGGTCAGCGCGACGCGAACGATGTTCGCACCGGTGGCCTCGTCACCCGAGAGGTCCAGCTTGTCGAACGAGGTCAGCGCGGCGTTGGCCAGAGCCACGCCACCACCCGGGAGCAGGCCCTCTTCGACGGCGGCCTTCGCGTTGCGAACGGCGTCCTCGATGCGGTGCTTGCGCTCCTTGAGCTCGACCTCGGTTGCGGCACCGACCTTGATGACGGCAACGCCACCGGCCAGCTTGGCCAGTCGCTCCTGCAGCTTCTCACGGTCGTAGTCGGAGTCCGAGTTCTCGATCTCGGCCCGGATCTGGTTGACGCGGCCGTTGATCTGGTCGGCGTCACCCGAACCCTCGATGACCGTGGTCTCGTCCTTGGACACGACAACCTTGCGCGCGCGGCCCAGCAGTTCCAGGCCGGCGTTCTCGAGCTTGAGACCGACGGTCTCGGAGATGACCTGGCCACCGGTCAGGATCGCGATGTCCTGCAACATGGCCTTGCGGCGGTCACCGAAGCCCGGAGCCTTGACGGCCACGGACTTGAAGGTGCCACGGATCTTGTTCACGACCAGGGTCGAGAGAGCCTCGCCCTCGACGTCCTCGGCGATGATGGCAAGCGGCTTGCCCGACTGCATGACCTTCTCCAGCAGCGGCAGCAGGTCCTTGACCGAGCCGATCTTGCCTTCGACGATCAGGATGTACGGGTCTTCGAGGACCGCTTCCATGCGCTCGGTGTCGGTGACGAAGTACGCCGAGATGTAACCCTTGTCGAAGCGCATACCTTCGGTGAGCTCGAGCTCCAGGCCGAAGGTGTTGCTCTCTTCGACGGTGATGACGCCTTCCTTGCCGACCTTGTCCATGGCCTCGGCGATGAGCTCGCCGACCGTGGTGTCAGCGGCCGAGATCGATGCCGTGGCGGCGATCTCTTCCTTGGTCTCGACCTCCTTGGCGGCGTTCAGCAGCGTCTCGGAAACCGAGGCGGTAGCAGCCTCGATGCCACGCTTGAGCGCCATCGGGTTCGCGCCGGCCGCGACGTTGCGCAAGCCTTCACGGACCAGAGCCTGCGCCAGAACCGTGGCGGTGGTGGTTCCGTCACCGGCTACGTCGTCGGTCTTCTTGGCAACTTCCTTGACGAGCTCGGCACCGATCTTCTCGTACGGGTCTTCGAGCTCGATCTCCTTGGCGATCGAGACACCATCGTTGGTGATCGTGGGGGCTCCCCACTTCTTCTCCAACACGACGTTGCGGCCCTTGGGGCCCAGCGTCACCTTTACGGCGTCGGCAAGGATGTTCATGCCGCGCTCCAGGCCGCGACGGGCCTCTTCGTCGAACGCGATCAACTTGGCCATGCGATGTCGTCCTTTACTGGTCAGGGACTGACTTCAGTTCCGTTTCCGGTCGTGATGCCCGCGACGGACAGCGCCCGTCAGGTGGGCACCTCATCAACGACCGGCTAGCACTCAGCGTACGTGAGTGCTAAGTCAGGTTTAGCACTCGACCCCCGGGAGTGCAAGATTGGTGGGCCGCAAGCCCGGCAGCTCGGCCACCGCGTTACCTGTCCCGACGCACAAAACTGGCCCGGTCCCCACGGGGAACCGAGCCAGTCTGTGATGGATGCTTTCTTCAGCTCTCGCTTCAGCTCACGATGTGAACTGCATCCGCCTGGGACCCTTCGGGCCCTGGGCCACCTCGAACTCCA
Organism: Pseudonocardiales bacterium; assembly: GCA_030840285.1. Classification (GTDB taxonomy): domain Bacteria; phylum Actinomycetota; class Actinomycetes; order Mycobacteriales; family Jatrophihabitantaceae; genus Jatrophihabitans_A. The sequence continues at coordinate 23,057 of JAVEES010000420.1, read as the reverse complement.
CGCGCTGACCTTCATCGAGCGAGCGGTAGCCGTCGGACTGGATGGCGCTGTAGTGGACGAATACGTCCTGGCCGCCATCTACGGCGATGAAGCCGTAGCCCTTCTCGTTGTTGAACCACTTCACGGTCCCCTGTGCCACGTGCACTCCTTGCTAGGGCCTGCCGGCTCTCACCCCTCGTGAGGCCGGGGTCTTCGTCCTCGGTCCCGATCAACTTCAGTGCACGCCGACCCTGAGGTGGGTGTCGTCCTTCGTTTTGCGAAACGCTCGTACAACGACCAAGGCAGAAAATACACGCGCCAAGATCAGCTTGGCTACAAAAAGATAGCTGTCGTAACTACACACTAACCAAAATTAGACTTGCCCCGAAAAAGGCTATTCAGGACGTCTTAGTGCTAGACGGCCTAATACTCGACTTCGCTGGTGTAGACGGCTTGATCGAGGGCGTGGGGACGGCGGCATAACCATTTCCGCAGGTCAACTGGAATTGCCCTACTTGGCTGGTATTAGACGTCAACCTGGCGCGCTTGCCCTTGTTGTCGATCTTGGTGAGGACGAACGTTCCGGTCCCGGTGTACTTATCGGAATCCGCGGTCACCGAGACCTTCCCGACGGCCTTGCCGTTGTCATCGCGCAACCCGTCGATTGCTTGATAGATGGTCGTGGAACCATCTTTGCCGTGTGTAACCAGCACAGCGGCGACCGGGGTTCCCTTGACGGTCAGCGTCAGTGCGTCGGAGCCCTCGTTGCCCGTGGCCTGGGTGGTGGTGGCGGTTCTGGTGCAGGTGACCGTGAAATTCCGGCGAGCGGTTCCTACCGTCATCGTGACCTTGCCGCTGCCCTTGACGCCGGTGGAACTGGCGCTATTGGAACCGCTGCCATTAGCCGTCGGAGTCGGTCCCGAGGTTGGATTCGTCGCGCCCTTCTTGTCGGAACCGCAACCCGTAAGGGCGGCGGTGAGGACAATTCCGGCTGCGACGCAGCCGATAACGCGAGACATGAGTGAACCTTTCACCAGTCGAATAAGGGCGATTGAGCAGGGCCCATGGTAACCAACCAGCGAGGCCAGACTCAGCCGATCGACGAACTCCGACGGCGCCGGCCGAGGAGCATCAGCGCCACGCCGCCGAACAGCAGCACCAGAGCAGCCTGACTCGCCCGAATCGCTGCGGCGCCGGTGTGCGCGAGCGGCGCGTCGACGACCTGGACAGCGACGTGACCGCAGCCGGTGGCCGACTGGACGCAGGACGTGCTGCCGCCGTCGTTCGCGCCGTTCGGATCTGGCGTATCCGTGGCGGTGATACCGGCCGTGTTGCTCGCGTTCGTGGCGTCCACCCGCTGGACCAAGCTCAGCGTCGCGGTCGCGCCGACCGCTAACTGCCCGAGTGACCAGCTGCCGCTGGACACCTCATAGCGTCCCGCCGAGGCAACTCCGGACGTCGGGGTGAGTCCGGTCGGCGCATCCAGCGCGAGCACGCCGCGTGCGACTGAGGGCCCGTCGTTGTGGATGGTGACGGTGAAGTGCGCATCGCCGCCGATGACGACCTGGGAGTCGGTGATGGTCTTGGTCAGGGAAAGATCCGCGAGCGACGTGGTGCTCGCCACAGTGGTCGAGGAGTTGTTGCCCAGGTCCGGGTCATGGGTGGCCGCGAAGGCGATCAGCTGGTCGCGCACCTGAGAGCCCGGCATCGCGGCGGGATCTACCGTGCCGACGATCTTGGAGATCACCGTGCCGCGCACCGGCAGGCTCGGGTACCTGCATTCCACGAGCCGGGGGTAGGAATCGATCGAGTACGGCCCGGATGCCGGATCTAGCTTTGCCAGATCGGCCTGAGTGGTCGCCCGGGTGAGGCAACTGGCCCCGCTGACCCCGGGATCCGGCGTACCGGCGGGGTTCTGGACCGCCGCGGGGATCGGGTCGAGGGTGACGACGCCGAGGGCCGAGTTGGGTCCGCGATTGGTCAGCGCGGCGGTGTAGGTCAGCGGCAGCCCGGCGGTGAGTACGGGCGGATCGACGCTCTTGGCCACCGCGAGGTCGGCGGTTGGCGCAGCGGGCAGGGCTTCGGTGCTGGCCGTTCCGCCACCGCACTGGCTGAGGCAGCCGGCGGTGCCGGCCAGGTTCGTTCCCGCGGGATCGACCGTCACGGTGTTGGCGACGTCGCCGGTGCCACTGACCCTGCCCCGGACGGTGTACACGACACTGCCGCCGGCACCGATCCGCACCGCCCCGGATAGCGTGTTCGCCGTGCTGCCGGCCGTGTCACAGGATGAGCTGGGATCCGCGGCGCAGTCGACCGCATCGACCGTGACACTGCCCGGGACGGCGTCGCTGATTCCGGCGCTGCCACCGCCGAGGCCGGCATTGGCCACGGTGATCGTGTAGAGGATCGGATCACCGACGTTGTAGGTCGGCTTGTCGGCAGTCTTGGTCTCGGTGAACAGCGGCTTGTCGAGGGCGGTCAGCGCTGCGGTCTGCGCCTGGCCGCCCCCGCACTGGGTGCTGCAGCCCAGCGTGGTCACCAGCACGCTGGCGGTGTTGGTCACGTCGCCCGGCGCGTTGATGAATCCGTTGATCGTGTACGACACCCGCCCGCCGCCGGGCAGCATCACGAAGCCCGTGAGGTGGTTGCTGGGCAGTCCGGTCGTGCAGCTGCCGCCGGTGGAGGGAGAGCAGACCACGCCGGTAACAGTGACGGCGGCGGGCACCGGATCGGTCATGGTGGCCTTGCCGCGACCGCCACCGGCATTGGTGATCTCGATCGTGTACGTGATCGGCTGGCCCACGATGTAACTACTGGAATCTGTGGAGTTGCTCTGGGTGAAGATCGGGTTGTTCGCAGCGAGGATGAGGGCGGTGCTCACCGATCCCCCGCCGCATTGCCCGGCGCACCCCGGCGTGCCGTTCGGGTTGGCCGCCGTACGGTCCGGGTCGACGGACGCCAGGTTCGTCAGGACGCCGGAAGACGTGATCAGCGCCGACATCGTGTAGGTCACCGATCCGCCGGCGGGAATCGACACTGCTTCGGTGACCAGGTTTCCCGACGTCCACGCAGTCGTGCAGGTCGCGCCGCCGGTCGTCGTGCAAGTGAGCGAGGAGACCGCGACCCGGTCCGGTGCCTTGTCGAACAGCGATGCCGTACCGTCGCCGAGCCCGGTATTGGTGATGCTGATCGTGTAGAGGATCGTCTCGCCGACGATGTAGGCATTCTTGTCAGCCGTCTTCGTCGCAGCGAAGACCGGGTTCGCAACCGAGCTCAGCCCGGCGGTCGTCACCAGCCCGCCGCCACACTGCGCGGTGCAGCCGTCGGTGGTGGGTGTCACCAGCGCGCTGTTCGCGACGCTGCCCGCCGCTCGCACCATGCCGACGATCGTGAAGATCGCCGACTCGCCTGCCGGGACAGCGGCGTGGCCAACGAGGTTCGCACCCACCGTCCCGATCGTGTCACAGGTCCCCGCACCGGACGCGCCGCAGCTGAACGAGGTGAGACTCACCGTGGCAGGAACGGCATCCTCAACCCGAACGACGCCGGAGCCCGCACCGGTGTTGGCCACCGAGATCGTGTACGTGATCGGCTGCCCGACCAGATAATGCGACTGATCGGCAGTCTTCGACGCGGTGAAGAAGGGGTTGGCGGCCACCGGTAGCGGCGGCGTCGTCGCAGTGCCACCGCCGCACTGGGTATCGCAGCCTGGGGTGCCCTCGCTGCCGGTCGGGTCCAGGGTCACCGTGTTGCCGGCGTCGCCGACCCCGGTCAGGACGCCGGCGATCGTGTAGATGACAGTGCCACCGGCGCCGATGCTGACCCGGCCGTGAACCAGGTTGCCTGATGATCCGACGGTGTCACAGGTCGCGCCCGATCCCGCGGCACAGCTGACCGTCACGGTGCCGACCACTGAAGGCACGGCGTCCGCGATCGACGCGCTGCCGGGCCCTTGGCCGCTGTTGGTGACGCTCACCGTGTAGCGGATGGCGCCACCGACGAGGTAGGAGGATCTATCAGCGGTCTTGGTGATGCTGAACTGTGGCGCGCCCGCCGCGAGCACCGCACCGGTGACGGCGTCTCCGCCACCGCACTGGTTCGTGCAGCCCGGCGTGGTCGCACTTATTACGGCGGTGTTCTTGAGGATTCCGGCCGACGCGACGACACCGGTGAGGGTGTAGGTGACCGTCCCGCCGGCTGGAATGGTCATCGACCCGGCAACCGCGCTGCCCGCGGAGCCGGCGGTGTCACACAGGCCTCCCGCCGTCGCCGAGCAGGTCACGGTAGCGAGGCTGACCGCGGCCGGCACCGCATCGGCCAGCACCGCGGTGCCCGAACCGCCGCCGTTGTTCGTGACCGTAACCGTGTAGACGATCGCCTGGCCGACGATGTAGGAGCCCTGATCGAGGCTCTTGGTCTGCGCGAAGTTCGGGTTGCGGGCAATCGGCTGGCTTGCCGAGTCGGCCGCGGACGTAATCGTGGCGGCGCCCCCCGGCGGCGTCCCGCTGGCAGTCGCGGTATTGACGAGCAGCCCGGTATCGCTGTCCACATCGGCCTGGGTGATCTGGTAGCTGCCGGTACACAGCAGCTGCCCTCCGCTGGCGAGGTCGGTGGCGGGGCAACTCACGCTGAGCTTCGGATCGGCGATGGCCAGCTCGGTCAGATCTGTGGATCCAGTGTTGTGCACCTCGAACTGGTAACCGATTCCGTCACCGGCATCCAGGCGTCCGTCCAAATTGGCGTCCGTCGTCCCGGTGATGGTCTTCGACAGGGTGATGCCGGTGGTGACGACGGTGCTCAGCGCTGTGCTGGAAGTCGAGTCGAGAACCGTGCCGTCCGGTGCCCAGGTATAGGAGGCCGTCGCGGCATTGCTGATCGACGTGCCCACGGCGGACGACGGATCGAGCGTGACGTCGAACGTCATGCTGGCGGCGCCGTTGGGCTGCAAGGCTCCGCCGCTGGTCTCGTCGGCGCCGGAACCGACCCGAACGTTGACCCGCTTGTCGACCGCCGAGAACTCGCCCTGATCGTCGCCCCCCGCGTCGGTCACGGCGGTCGAATTGAGCATCAAACTGCCCGGGACGTAACTGGTCCCGGCTGGGATCACATCAGAGATCGAGGCCGCCGAGGCGGTGTCGGCTCCACCATTGGTGACCCCGACCGTATAGCGGAGCGTGTCGCCGGGTTCGACGAGTGAGCCGTGCGCGGGATTGGTGTTGGTCACCGATTTGGTGGCCAACAGGCAGGGTCCGCTGGAGAAGCTGACGTTATCGACGAAGTTGCCGCTGGTGAGGTCACCGCCGAACGCCGATACCGCCACCATCGCAAACCGGGTCGTGGTCTGACCGGGCGGAATCGGGTAGCTCCCGGTGTAGCGCACCCAGTCGGCCGCGGTGTCGGCGATGTCCGCGCCGGTGGCGCCGTCCGGAATTTGATCGAGCTCGCCGCCCGGCGCACCGATCGCCACCTTCATGACATCGGTTCCGTCAGCCGGCTCCCCACTGACATTGCGGCCACGGTGCCATAGCGACCAGCGCATTACCTGACCGGGGACGGTCGCGACGTCCTGGTAGAGCTGGCCGGCCTGGGTGGCATTGAGCTCTGCCCACTGGGCACCAGTTTGAGCCGTGACCGCCAGCCCGGCGTTGACCGTGTCGGTGTCGCCGCCGTTGCGCCAGTACTCGACCTGGCCGTCGGCGGCTGTGGTGTTCCAGACCAGGTTCGGATCGCTGGCAGGCACCAGATTCGCCGCACCGGCGGCGACGGCGGGAGATTCGAAGCTCCCGTTTCGCAACGCAGCGGGGGTCGGACAGCTACTTTGCGCGGCCGCGGCAGTATGAGCCGTCGTGACGCTGGCGATCACGGTCCACGAAACGGCGGTGCCCATCACCAACGAGGCGACGCCTGCCAGAGCCGACCAGCGACGCACCTGGCGGTGGCCGACAGGTGCCCGGCGGCGGCGTGCCGGACGCGTCGCCGATTGCTGGATGCATCGATGCCGCGCCGCCATCAGCCACCCCCGCCCGACCTCGCCACGCACGGCTAGCGCACCCGGCACACAAGGACGCCGGGCGCGGAACCATTGGGACAAGTAAAGTGATTGTTGGGCGTATAAGCAACTGGCCGTGTCGAGGCGCATGCCAGCTGTAACCAATTAGCAACGGCGGCGCGTTCGGGCTGTCTCGTCCGGCCCTCTTACAGCAGCCGTCTTATGGCACGGCTGCCACAGCCCGGCCATTACAGCAGCCCGGCCAACCCCCGCAGACCGGCCGGCACGCAGACCGGCCGTTACAGCAGGCCGGCTGAGCGCATGCCCTTCAAGGTCGGCGCTATGACCGCGCTCGGAGCGACCCGGTCCGACACCGCGTCCAGCGTCTTGAGCCCGTCGCCGGTGTTGTACAGGACCGTCTCTCGCGAGGTGTCGAGCTGGCCGCTTTCGACCAGCTTCTTCAGAACGGCGGTCGTGACGCCACCGGCCGTCTCGGCGAACACGCCGCAGGTCTCGGCCAGCAACTGGATGCCGTCGCGGATCTCCTCGTCGTTGACATGCGTCATCGCACCACCCGTGGAACGGACAGCGTCCAAGGCGTACGGGCCGTCGGCCGGGTTGCCGATATTGAGCGACTTGGCGATCCCGGTCGGCTTGACCGGAGTAACGGTGTCCACGCCGTCGGCGAAGGCCTGAGCGATCGGCGAACAACCGCTGGACTGCGCACCATAGACCCGGTAGTCGACCGGGTCGACCAACCCGGTCGAGATCAGTTCCTTGAAGGACTTGTGCACCTTGGTCAGCAATGAACCGGAGGCCATCGGGGCAACTACCTGCTGCGGCAAGCGCCAGCCCAGCTGCTCGGCTGCTTCGAAACCGAGCGTCTTGGAACCCTCGGCGTAATAAGGCCGGACATTGACGTTGACGAATGCGGTCGATTCGAATTCGTCCGTCTCTGCCAGCTCGCTGCACAGGCGGTTGACATCGTCATAGGAACCCTCGATGGCGACCAGCGTTCCACCGTAGACGGCGGTCTGGGTGATCTTGGCGGACTCGAGGTCAGACGGTATGAACACGATCGAATCCATCCCGATCCGCGAGGCATGCGCGGCCACCGAGTTGGCCAGGTTGCCGGTCGAGGCACAGGCGATCCGGGTGAACCCGAGCTCGCGAGCCGCGGTAATGGCGACCGAAACGACCCGGTCCTTGAACGAGTGCGTCGGGTTCGCCGAATCATCCTTCACCCACAGCGGCGCGGTGAACCCGAGGCGGTCCGCAAGACGGTCCGCCCGGATCAACGGCGTCATGCCGGTACCGGAGTCGACCCGGGTTTCAGGATTCTGGCCCACCGGGAGCAATCCCGCGTAGCGCCAGATCGAGTTCGGTCCGGCAGCGATCTGCTCGCGGGTCACCCGGGACAGCCGCTCGGCGTCGTAGCCGATCTCGAGCGGGCCGAAACACTCGAAGCAGGCGTGCTGGGCGCCGAGGGGGTAGGTGGCGCCGCAATTGCGGCACACCAGGACCGAGGCGGGTGAGTCGGGATACAGACCGGCGGCGCGGTCGATTAGTGCAGTCATGTCGAGGCCTTTCTCCTCATCTTCCCCAGCCGACCCGGCGCCGAATGCGCCGCGGACGTACTGAGCCGGAGTTGGCACCTACCTCGCGATCACGCCTCAGACGCAGTGACTACTGCGTGGAATGTCGCGGTGGTTGCCGGGGCTTCAACGGGCCGGTCCCTCTGCCCCTCTGGATGAGCGATATGTGGTTGACGGCGAAGCGGCAACGTTGTGGGGCTAACTGTAGTCGCTGGTCAAAATCAGAATGAGGGCGCCCTGGGGCAGGCCGCTGAATTTGGGTTTCACCCGCAGGATGGCGGGAAACTGAGCCTGCAACGCCGTTGCGGCTTGATCGGCACCCGTCACCGCTGGGTCGTAATAGACGGCGGTGGACAGGATGCTGCCGTCGAAGGTGCCTCCGCTGGAGGCTGTCCAGCCGCCGGCGCGCAATCGCGACAACGCGGTGGCCACGCCGCTGGCCGTGCTGGTGTTGTCGAGCACGAGTACCGAGGGACGCGTGATCGCCGTCGGGGTCGGAGGAGAGCTGGTCTTCGGTGCCGGCTTCGGGGTCGCGGAAGGCGCGGTCGGTGCCGGCTTCTTCGGGGCGGACGATGACGGCTTGGCGACTGAGGCCGATGAGGTGGGCACTGAGGTTGCTCGTGCCGTCTCTCGGCCCTTGGGGTGGTTCAGCGCAGTAATAGCAATGAGGCCCACCCCAAGGGCGAGGATCACCGCGAGAACTCCGCCTACCAGCTCAAACCTTCGCCTACTTGGACCTGCTGGCGCAGAATGCGACATAGAGTATTAATCAAACCTCGATACCCAATCGGCGAGCCGAGCGCTGCCGCTGACGACTGGCTCGAAGGCGCCGAAGTCGCTTCACCAGCATAGGGTCCGCTGCTAGAGCCTCTGACGAGTCGATCAGGTTGTTGAGTACCTGGTAGTACCTGGTGGCCGACATATCGAACAGTTCGCGGATCGCTTGCTCTTTCGCGCCTGCGTATTTCCACCATTGACGCTCAAAAGCCAGGATCTCTCGGTCGCGGCGATCGAGTCCGCCGACGACCTCCGCATCATCGGCGTTGTGGCCGGCCGAGTCGTGGGATGCGTTCACCGCGGTGGGCGCGAGTTCCATGCGGCCTCCGAGTTTCATGTCGAGCGGATCACCGCCGGATCGTGACGTCAGTTACTACGTTGCCATGACGTCAGGAGCCAAGCGCCGAGAGCCGGTAATGCCACCGTTGTAATTCAGCTGTTCCATTCAACCATGCCGGCGGGCCAGCGGCGTCGCGGCAGGCAGGGCATCGTCCGTGTCGAGCGTATCGGCAGGCTTGCGGCCGGTGTCCACAGTGACTGGCTTCATCCACAGATCCAGTGCATGGCCCAGGTGGCCGCGACCGGAACGCCAACCTCGAAGGATGTCCATCTTCGACTCGGCCGACATCGAGCGGCTCGCCCGGACCCTGAACGGTCACGCCGCCGAACTGGAGCGGGATCAGTGCCTGGTGCGCAACTCGGCTGCCTGCCTGCATTGGTCCTCGCCGGCGGCATCGGCCTTCGCCCGCTCCCTCGAGCTGTGGCTAGGACAGTCCCGGGCGACTGCCGCGGGACTGGAGCAGCTCACAGGGTGCCTGATAGCCCATGCGCGCCGGGCCGATCAGCGACTCGACTCGCTGGCCCGCCTCAAAGCGCCCTTCGACGCCGCCCGGCGCAACGTCCCGTTGCTGGATCTGCTGTGAGCGGAGGCGTGACGGTGGCCGGGGGCTCCTACTCGATCGCGGCCGATTTCGAGCGATTGAAGTCCTTCGGTGCCGTTCTCGAACGTGCGACCGGCCACCTGGTGGCGGCGGTCGCTGCCTCGGCCTGGGCGGTGAGTCATCCCGTCGTGCTGACCGCCGGGACGCTGGACCCGGCTGGAGCGATCGAGCTAGCTGGAAAGGCCGCGCGGCTCAGCATCTGTGGGTTGGCAACCGCGATGCAGGCTCAGGCACTTGCCACCGGCCTGCTGGCGGCGGCCGCGACGTATCGGGCCGCCGACGAGCTGGGTGGGCGGATGGCACCGCTCGCCAGGGCGCTCGGTGGATCACCGCGGGCGCTCGGCTACGGCGCGTCGGAATTCGCCCGCGGACTTGTGACTGCTGACCCGCGCCGGGTACTGCGCGCGCCGGCAACCGTTCTCGCCCTGGATCCCGCACTCACCGCGCCGGTCATCGATGCGTTGTCGGCTGGCGCGCTGCGCGAGCCACTGGGGATCGAGCTGCTTCGGCCGCGGCAGGCCGCCGCACCTGGCGTCCTGGCCGCCCTGCTGGCGGATTCGCTCTATCGAGACGGCCGGCCACGGCTTGATCGGCGGCCGGCCGAGCCCAGCTGTGACGATGCCGGCGCACCGCGCGGTCTCGGCGATGTCATCGATGGCCTGGCCTGGCGCAACAACCACGCTCCAGGTGGCGGCATCGACGTCCGTTTCATCCAGACGACTCGGCCAGGCGGGCCGCCCTCGCGCAGCGTCATCGTCGACATCACCGGCACCAGAGACTGGAACGTAGCCAAGCTCGACAACCCCGAGGTCGCTGACTTCGGAACGAACCTCCACGCGGTCGGCGGCCGGCCGACGACCTATGAGAAGGGAGTGCTGGCCGCGTTGCGAGCCAGCGGCGTGCGCCCCGACGAACCCATCATGCTGGTCGGGCACAGCCAGGGCGGCATCGTCGCCGCCCAGCTCACCGCTCATCTGGCGGCGGGCGGCCGGCTTTCGACCGGAGCCCCTGGTAGCTACCGGATAACTCACCTGGTGACTGCCGGCTCGCCGATCGGACTCGTCGACGTCCCGCCAAGCGTGCAGGCACTTTGCCTTGAAAACAAGGGTGATGTCGTTCCTGAGCTGGATACGGCGGACAATCGGCGGCACAGCAGTCAACTCACGATCGGTATCGATCGCGGCGGCACGGGCCTCGACGCGCGACACGACCTCGACGCCGCCTACCTGCGCGGTGCCCGCGACGTCGACGCGAGCGGCGACCCCTCGATCAGAGCCTGGCTGGCGGGTGCCTCGCCGTTCCTCACCGGCGAGCGCATCACGACGACCGCCTATCGGGTCGTGCGGCAATGAGCCCGATGTGCCATCGGACGCCTTGCCGTACCAAGCCTTGCCGTACCAAGCCATGTCCAGCACGATCACGTCATGCTCGGACTCATGCAGGACTGGCCGCTGACCGTCGAATCGATCCTCCGCCGCGGCGAGCGGTTCTTTCCGACGAAGGTGATCACGACCCGGACGGTGGGTGGTCTGGAACGCATCACGGTCGCCGAGCTGGCGACCAGGGTCCGCCAGGCGGCCGAAATCCTCGATCGGCTGGGGATCTCCGAGGATGCCCGGGTCGCGACGTTCGGGTGGAACACCGCCAACCACATGGCTCTCTACTTCGCGGTGCCCTGCACCGGTCGGGTCCTGCACACGCTCAATATCCGGCTATTCCCCGAACAGCTCGTCTACACCGTCGAGCATGCCGAGGACGAGGTCGTATTCGTCGACCGCTCGCTGCTTCCGCTGTTCTCCCAATACCTGCCGAGGCTGACCACGGTCAAGCACGTCGTCGTCTTCGACGATGGATCGCCCGCGGAGCTTCCCGAGGACCCCCGGGTGGTTCGCTGGGAGGACGTCGTGGGGGCAGAGGCCGACTTCAGCGGTCGCGTCACCGACGAGCACACCGCGGCGGCGATGTGTTACACCACGGGCACCACCGGCAATCCCAAGGGAGTCCTGTACTCGCATCGCTCCACCTGGCTGCACGCCTTCGCCTGCCAGGTACCGACCGCATTCGGCCTGCAGGAATCGGATCGGGTGATGCCTGTGGTTCCGATGTTCCACGCGATGGCCTGGGGCCTGCCGTACGCCACCACGATGGCCGGCGCGGAGGTGGTCATGCCGGGTCCGGATCTGAGCCCGGCAGCACTGCTCGACTTGCTCGAGTCCGAGAAGGTCACCCTCACCGCCGGCGTCCCCACGATCTGGATGGGCATGCTGCCGCTGCTCCAAGGTCGCGACCTGTCCTCGTTGCGGACGGTGATCTGCGGTGGATCGGCCGTGCCGAAGGCGCTGTCGGAAGGGTGGCGGGCCGCGATCGGGTTGCCACTCCTACAGGCGTGGGGCATGACCGAGCTGTCGCCGATGGGCTCGGTGTGCACGCTTCGTTCGGAGTTCGCCGATCTTGGCGAGCAGGACAAGGCAGAGATCCGGGCGACGGCGGGCTACGCGCCGACCGGAGTCGAGATGCGGATCGTCGATGCCGACACCCGCGAGGAGTTGCCCTGGGACAACCAGACCTCCGGCGAACTCGAATGCCGCGGACCGTGGATCGCCCGCCAGTACTTCCGCACCGATTCACCGGGCGAGCAATTCTCACCGGACGGCTGGCTTCGCACCGGTGACGTCGCGGCAATCTCGCCCTTCGGCTACCTGCGCCTGGTCGATCGAACGAAGGACCTGATCAAGTCCGGCGGGGAATGGATCTCCTCCGTCGAACTAGAAAACGTGATCATGGGACACCCGGCGGTAGCCGAGGCAGCGGTGATCGCGCTGCCGCACCCCAGATGGATGGAACGTCCCTTCGCGTGCGTCGTCCGCAAGCCAGAGGCCGAACTCACCAAGCAGGAGCTGCTGACCTACCTCGCCGAGCGCGTCGACAAGTGGGGCATGCCCGACGATCTCGAGTTCGTCGACGAGATCCCTAAGACCAGCGTGGGCAAGTTCTCCAAGAAGAGCCTTCGCGAAAAGTTCGCCGGCAGACAGCTATCCGGCTGAAAGCGTTCTCAACTCCGCACTGCGGCGGTCGATGGGATAGCAGTCACTCAAGGTCACGATTTGCGCACAGGTTGTGCACGACGGCGTGTCGCGGGTTAAAGTCTCGTGTGACTGATGTGACTCGAGTGAACAGAGAGCCTTCCTAGCCCACGCTCTGCGCCTCTGCTCCGCCCGACGATGACCCGCTGCCGGACGAAACAGGAAACCGCCGCATGCCACACCCAGCCCCTGATGCCCGTCTGCCCATGCCGAGCACGAGAACGAGGACGACCCGACGCGGGCTCGCCTTCCGCCTGCTCACCATGGGTGGGGCCTTGGCCAGCATCCTGTCCTTCGTCATAGGCTCGGCCGGCGAGGCGACGGCAGCGACGACCCACAATCCCAGGGGAGCTGTCGACAGCTTCACGGTCGCGAATGCTCTCGTGCGCGCCTCCGGCTGGGGCTTCGATCCGGATTCCACGGCCAGTGTGAGGGTCTGGTCCACCATCGATGGCATTAACCAAACGGCCGTCCTGGCGCACAACCCCCGGCCCGACGTCGCCGCCGCCTTCCCCGGCGCCGGACCGACCCGCGGGTTCGTGACCAGCTTCACGGTTCCCAACGGGACGCATCGGGTCTGCATCGTCGCGGCGAACTATGGCGCAGGAGCCAACACCACCTTGCGTTGCTCAACGATCACCATGAACAACAACCCCATCGGCGACCTCAATGTGGCCCGACCCGGGCCCGGTGGTGTCCAGGTGAGCGGTTGGGCATTGGACCCGAACTCCACCGGCCCGGTGAGGGTTGCGGCCCTCTTGGATGGACGGCCCGCCGTCATGATGACCGCAAACTTGCCCAGGTCTGACATCGCCGCGGCCTACCCGTACTACGGTGCCGCGCACGGATTCAGCGGCACGGTGTCAGCACCGGACGGCGTGCACAACGTGTGCATAGCGGCGGCGAACCTGGCCATCGGGTCCAACAGCGGGCTTCCCTGCAGGAGGGTGCAGATCACCCACAGTCCGCTTGGCTCGCTGCAATCCAGCGGGCGCCTGTACGGCACCTCGGATTGGCTATCAGTCAACGGCTGGGCCTTTGATCCGGATACCGCAAGTCCCAGCACGGTCGCGATCACCGTCGACGGCGCGGCCACCCTCACGATGACCGCCAATCGCGCGGCGTCCAATGTCGCCGCCTCCTATCCGGCCTACGGCTCCAGCCACGGTTACCTGGGCTCGCTGCACTTGGACGGACGTGAGCACCTGATCTGCGCGGTCGGCAGGAATGTCGGCCTGGGGACGGACAAGAGTCTCGGCTGCTTCCGCATCCCGAGCACCGGCACCGTGACCCCCGCGGCTCCGACCGGCGTTCAGGCATGGCCGGGCAACACCGCGATCGATCTCACCTGGACCGGAGCGACGTCAACCGCAGCGCCGCTCACCTCGTTCTCGGTCGTGATGCTCCCCGGTGGAGCCACGGTTGCCACCGTATCCGGCGCAGCGCGTCGCGCGACCATCCGCGGCCTGCTGAACGGGCACAACTACAGCTTCGGGATTCGAGCCACGAACAGCCTCGGCACGGGAACCGCCACCTGGGTGACCACGCGTCCCAGCGCGATCCCGCCGCAGTTCAGCGCCGCGCCGGTATCGACAAGCCATTACCTGCGCAACTTGACCGGAAGCGCCGCCACCGACACCGCGATTGCCAGGGCGATGGGCGCCACCGACGCCTCCAACAACCCCTCGGGCCACCGCTACCTGGTGCTGCTGCAGGTAGGCGGCCAGGACGAGTCGCGAAAGGGTGCGCTGCTGTCCGCGACGTCGAAGTTCGTCAGCTACCCCGCCGTGGTCACCGCCCTGAAGGCCTATCTCGACGGATACCACAGCAAGCAGAAGCCGAACGCCCCCGTCGTCGTTGCGGTCGGGACGAACAACGACGTCGACGTCAGCCAGAGCGCGGGCATCTCGTGGGCCGTCAACGTGGTGAATCCGCTCCGCAGCTACGCCCCGCGCTACCCGAACATCGAGATCGCCGGCGCCAACGACATCGAGCCGGGCTTCTCGGCAACCGCTGGCGAGAGCCGGGCCTGGCTTACCGGCTTCCTGGCAGCTACGCCAGGTCGCTTCGTGTTCAACGGATCGGCCGACGGCTGCTCCCCGAGCACTGCCGGTTCGTCCTGCAACAACGGCTGGCGGATGTCGGACCTGCAGTGGCTCAGCGGCGGCGCGGCACCGAGCCGGACGATCAGCCTGCCCCAGATCTACAACTCGACGATGCCGCTGCAGTGGAAGTTCATCTCGCTGACCGGCGTCAGCGGCGGCAAGCCGCGGCTCTACTTCGGCGGACCGCTTACCGAGTGGACCGCCTGCGCGCAGGCAGGCTCATGCGGCAGTATCACTAACGTGGATGCTTGGAACAAATTGTGGGCCGCGATCTCATCGTCGTCCTCGACCCGCCAGTACGACATGCCCAACGGCACCGACCTGCGCATCAACTGAACCTATGAGCTCACTTCGCGCATCAGCGCTTGTCCTGCTTCCGCTCGTCCTGGTCGCGGCGTGTACCAAGGCCAGCGCGCCGACGACTGGGGCCGTGTCCTCGACTGCTTCGACGAGTCCGTCGGCTTCGGCATCGGCCCTGCCCACCGACAGCATGACGCCGACCTCGCCGACGAGCACCTCCGCTGCCGCACCGTCTACGAGTACGAAGCCCTCGGCGTCCTCGGCGCAGCCGACCGAGGGTCCGGCCGGCTGTGCGACCTCGGCGCTGACCGTCACCGTCCAGCGCGGCTCTGGAGCAGCCGGACACCAGTTCGCCTATATCGACTTCACCAACAAGTCGGCAACCTGCTCGCTGGTCGGCTACCCAGGCGTGGTCCTGCTGCAGGGCGGCAGGGCCCTCGGTCAGGACGCGACGCGCTCGGGAAAGCCGGCCAGCCGGGTCGTGCTGGCCAAGGGAGCCACCGCCGCCGCCCTGCTGGAGAACAACTCGACGTGCAACGCGGCAAACTCGGATTCCGTCCAGGTCATCGTGCCGAACCGGACCGAGAAGGTGGTCCTGCCGCTTCGGATGCGCGGCTGCCCCCTGACCATCGACCCGGTGATTGCCAGCTGAGCTGAGCCTGCTCTCACAGCCAGTGTCTAGGTAGGCTTCGAACGGTATCCGCACGCGGCGAGAGAGTTGACGGCTTCGATGACCACTCCGGACGATCCAGCCGCCGAGCAGCAACCTGCCCCTGGAACCGCCGCCGAGCAGCAACCTTCCGCTGAAACGCCAACCGAGCAGCAACCTCCAGCAGAAACCGCCGCCGAACCAGCTCGGGTGTCACATGCCGCACCGCGACGCCGCGGAAGCGTTCGGAGCCAGGGCGCGGGCACCGCGGTGGCACCACCGTCCCCGGCGGCCGCCAGGCGACGGCTGCTGGCCCAAGATGCCCGGGAGCGCAAACAGGCAGAGGACGAGCGGCATCAGCGCACTCGCAGGCGCGTGATGGTCGGTTCTGGCGTCGCGATCGGCGTCGTGGGCATCGCGGCGATCGCGTACTGGTCCTCCGCCGGCTCCACCACCGCGCATTGCGTGGATCAGGCCAACCAACCGGCGCCGGCCAGCTACTGCGACAACGGTTCGCACGTCGGCAGCTTCTTCTACTTCGGCGGTTCGCAGTACCACTACTACTACGGCGGCTCGGTGAGCAACGGCCGTTATACCGGGGGCGGCTTGAGCGCCCCGAAAGGCACCACGATCACCACCGACTCCGGCAAGACGATCCAGCGCGGCGGATTCGGTGGCCGGCTCAGTCACGGGACGAGCTGAGTGAGGCGGCAGCACAGACAGCCAAGGCCCAACTGGCTGGACATCGTGGTCGAACAGGGCCTGGTGTACGAGGACACGCTGCTCTACCCCGCCGACAATCGCCGGCCCTACTGGGACGAGTCGGTCTACTACTCCTTCGATCTCGATGAAATCCTGCTGCTCGAGTCACAGGTCGAACTGCTGCATTCGATGTGTCTGGACGCGATCGACCATGTGATCGCCACCGAGCGCTTCGCCGACTTCGCGATTCCGCAAGCGTGCTGGCAGCCGATCGTCGACTCGTGGAACCGCAACGACCCGCACCTCTACGGGCGCTTCGACCTGCGCTACGACGGCTCGGGACCGGCGAAACTGCTCGAGTACAACGCCGACACGCCGACCACCCTGCTCGAAGCGAGCGTCATCCAGTGGCACTGGCTCAAGGACGTGCTGCCCGATCACGACCAGTGGAATTCGCTGCACGAACGGCTCGTCGAACGCTGGCAGTCCTTCGGCGGCGGTCTGGCCTCGAGCACGATCCACTTCACCTGGACCAACCTGGAGACCACAGGTGAGGACCACCTCACCACGGCATACCTGCAGGAGACCGCGGCCGAGGCAGGTTTCGACACGATCGGCCTGGCCATCGAGGACCTGGGCTGGGACAGCGATCTGCAGACCTTCGTCGACCTGGCTCAGACGCCGATCGACACCCTCTTCAAGCTCTACCCGTGGGAGTGGCTGGTCAACGATCCGTTCGGCGTCAATGCGCTGCGGACGCTGCCATCGGGCCGGGTGTCCAATCGCGATCTGTCCGCCGCCGGCGTCAGCATCACCAATGCCGGCGCCAGCCACAGCGCGATCACCTGGATCGAACCGGCGTGGAAGATGCTGCTGTCCAACAAGGCGATCCTGGCCGTGCTGTGGCAGCTCAACCCCGGCCATCCCTCGCTGTTGCCCGCTTACCTCGATGATCCGGGACCGCTGACCGAGTACGTCCGCAAGCCCAAACTCGGTCGCGAAGGCGCCAACGTCACGATTGTCAAGCCCGACGGGACGCTCACCACGGCCGGAGAGTACGGCGAGGAAGGCTTTGTCTACCAGGCCTATGACCCGCTGCCATCCTTCGATGGTCAACATCCCGTGCTGGGCGCCTGGCTGGTGGGCGACGAGGCGGCAGGTCTGGGCATCCGTGAGTCCGCCGGCCTGGTCACCGATCAGATGTCTTCCTTCATTCCGCACGTCATCAACCCCGACGACAGGAGTCAGCAGTGAGCGTTCTTGCGGCAGGTAGTACCCGACAGCTCGCCCTCGAGTCGGGTTTCGGCCACACGCTCGCCCATAACCTGGGTGCCATCCTTGCCTACGCCCTGGTCGGCGCGGCGCTGATCGCCATCGGTTTCATCGTCTCGGACCTGACGACTCCGGGAAAGCTCAACGAGCTCGTCCGGGCGGGGATGCCGAATGCGGTCACCATCGCCGTCGGCGGCACTATCGCCGTCTCACTCATCGTCCTGACCTCGATCTTCTCCAGCGGCGGCCACCTCGCCGAAGGGCTTATCACCACCGCTTCCTACGGAATCCTCGGGATTCTCGTTCAGGTGTTCGCCGTCCGGATCCTGGAGTTCGTGCTGCGGATCGACGTCGGCGCCCTGCTGCACGATGACGAATTCAGCCCGGCCTCGGTCGCCGTCGCCGGTGCCCACTTCGCCATGGGCTTGATCGTGGCGGTATCGGTGCTCTGAGAGGGAGCAGGTTTACCCTCTGAAACATCCGACCTCGGATCGATCACGGTCCGCGACATCTGAAAGACTGGTCCAGTGACCTATCTGGCAGCCAATGACCGTTATGACGCTATGACCTATCGCCGAGTTGGCCGTAGCGGAATCAAATTGCCGCTCATCGCACTCGGCCTGTGGCACAACTTCGGCGACGAACGCCCGCTCGAGACGCAGCGCGCCATCCTGCGCCGGGCCTTCGATCTCGGCGTCTGCCATTTCGACTTGGCGAACAACTACGGTCCTCCCTACGGCTCGGCGGAGGCGAACTTCGGCCGGATCTTCGATCAGGACTTCCGGCCCTACCGCGACGAGTTGTTCCTTTCCACAAAAGCCGGTTGGGACATGTGGCCCGGTCCCTACGGCGAGTTCGGGTCCCGCAAGTACCTGCTCGCGAGCCTTGACCAGTCGCTCAAGCGGATGGGCGTGGACTACGTGGACGTCTTCTATTCCCACCGCTTCGATCCCGACACCCCGTTGGAAGAGACGATGGGCGCCCTGGACACCGCGGTCCGTTCGGGGCGCGCGCTGTACGCCGGAATCTCCTCCTACTCCGCCGAGCGCACGGCTGAGGCGGCCGCAATCCTGGCCGACCTGGGCACGCCCCTGTTCATCCACCAGCCGTCCTACTCGTTGCTCAACCGGTGGGTCGAGGGCGGCCTGCTCGACACCCTGGAGCAGATCGGGGCCGGCTGCATCGCGTTTTCGCCGCTTGCACAAGGCATGTTGACCGACAAGTACCTCGACGGGGTTCCGGCAAATTCTCGAATGGCCGAGAATTCCTCGCTGTCCAAGGACTTGCTGACCGAGCAGAACCTCGGCCACATCCGCGCGTTGAACCAGATCGCCCAGCGCCGTGGCCAGTCGCTCGCACAGCTGGCGCTGGCATGGCTGGCCCGCGACGAGCGGGTGAGTTCCGTGCTGATCGGCGCGTCCTCGGTGCACCAGCTCGAGCAGAACATCGCGAGCCTGGACAACCTCGCCTTCACCGACGCAGAGCTTGCCGAGATCGACCAGCACGCGGTCGAGGGTGGCATCGATCTGTGGCGGTCCGTCGCGACCAGCTGATGACCGGGTTGCGTCCCACCCCGCCGCCCGGCACCTCGCACGCCGATCGGCCGGCCGACCCCCGCGCCGGCTGGCTGATCGTTGCCGCCCTGGTCCTCACAGGACTGACCATGCGCTCAGCGGTCACCAGCGTCGGTCCGCTGCTGACCGAGTTACGCCAGGGCCTGCACATCTCCAGCGGCGCCGCCGGTGTGATCACCACGCTGCCCGTGTTGTGCTTCGCCACGATCGGCTCGCTCGCGCCTCGACTGGCGCACCGGTTCGGATATCACCGCGTCGTCGTCCTGGCCCTGGCAGCCTCGACCGTCGGGCTGCTCACCCGGGCGCTGGCAAGGTCCTTCTGGGTGTTCCTGCTGCTCAGCGTGCTCGCACTGGCCGGCGGAGCCATCGCCAATATCCTCATGCCGTCCCTGGTGAAACAGCATTTCCCGCACCAGATCGGCAGGATGACGGCCGCCTACACGACCGCGCTCGCGTTCGGCATGACGGCCGCCGCCGGGTTCAGCGTGCCGATCGCGGATGCCTCCGGCAGCTGGCGCTACGGGCTCGGGGTCTGGGCCGCGCTGTCGGCCGTCGCGCTGCTGCCGTGGCTTGCGACCATTCGTGGTGACCGGCCGGAACCCGAACACGGCGGCAGCCGCATCGCACTGTCGCGATTGGCCCGCAGCCGGACGGCGTGGGCGCTCACCGTCATGTTCGGATTCCAGTCGATGCAGGCCTACATCTCCTTCGGATGGTTCGCCGAGTTCTTCCGGCACCAGGGACTGAGTGCGACCCAGGCGGGCTGGCTGGTGGCCTTCTACGCCGGGCTGTCCATTCCGGTCTCGATGCTCGTGCCGTCCCTGGCGGCCCGAGGCCAGCGCCGGCTCGTCGTGGTGATGTCGGGTTGCTGCGCGCTGGCCTACCTCGGGATGTTGCTTGCCCCGCTGGGCGGTGCCTGGCTCTGGATGACGCTGGCCGGCACCGGAGCAGGCACCTTCCCGCTGTCACTGACGATGATCGGGCTTCGCTCGCGAGAGATCACCATGACGTCCTCGCTGTCCGGCTTCGTCCAGGCGGTGGGCTACCTGATCGCGGGCGGCGGCCCCTGGCTCGTCGGCTACCTGCTCGATGCGACCGACCAGAACTGGACCTGGCCGATCGTGCTGCTGCTTTTCGCGCTCGCGATGTCCAGCGCCGGGGGCTGGCTCGCCTCGCGCGACGTCCGGGTCGATGATGAGCTGGCCCCTGCCGACCCGGCTTTCCGGCGGTAGGGTCAGGCGCTACCAGTGCCTGCAGGGAGGATGCCGGATGTTCTATCCGATGAACGTGAAGGACTTCCTCGATCGGGCTGAGACGGTGTACCCGGATCGGATCGGCATCGTCGACGAACCGGTTCAGCCCGCTGCCAGCTTGGGAGAACTCAGCTACCGCCGGGTCGCTGAGCTCGCCCGTGCCCAGGCGTCCTGGCTGGACGATCTCGGCGTGCCGGTCGGCGGCCGGGTCGCGATCGTCTCCCACAACTCGGCACGGCTGCTGGTGTCCTTCTTCGGCGTCTCGGGCTGGGGACGGGTCCTGGTCCCGATCAACTTCCGGTTGTCCGCGGCCGAGATCAGCTACATCGTCGGCCACTCCGGATCGCAGGTGCTGCTGCTCGATCCGGACCTGGCGCACCTTGCCGATTCCATCGAATGCGCGCACATCGCGATCCTCGGCGAGAGTGACTCGACGGTGTTCGGCGGGAGTTCGCCCCGCGCGTGGCAGGGCGACGAGGGCGCCACGGCGACGCTGAACTACACGTCCGGAACCACGGCACGGCCCAAGGGCGTGCAGCTCACGCACCGCAACCTCTGGCTCAATGCCACCACCTTCGCCCTGCACGGCGGCCTGTCCGACCAGGACGTCTACCTGCACACGCTGCCGATGTTCCACGCCAACGGATGGGGAATGCCTTACGGCGTAACGGGTCTGGGCGGCCGGCACATCGTGTTGCGCCAGATCGACGGCGCGGAGATCCTGCGCCGCATCCAGCTGCACGGCGTCACGTTCCTGTGCGCCGCGCCCGCCGTCGTCAGCATGGCCCTGGATGCGGCCGCGCAGTGGGACGGCGACATCCCGGGCCGTGATCGCGTTCGGATCATCGTCGCGGGTGCACCACCGCCGACCCGCACCATCGAACGGGTTCGCGCCGAACTCGGCTGGGAATTCATCCAGATCTACGGCTTGACCGAGACGTCTCCGCTACTGACGATGAGCCGGATGCGCGCCGAGTGGGTCGACCTGGACCCTCACGAGCAGGCCAGGCTGCTCGGACGCGCCGGTGCACCGACACTCGGAGTGCGAATCTCGATCGACGACGGTGGCGAGGTACTGGCCCAGTCCAATCACAATCTCGACGCCTACTGGGAAAACCCGACCGCGACGGCGGAGGCTCAGGACGGCGACTGGTTTCACACCGGCGACGGCGGCACCTTCTCCGACGGCTATCTGACGATCGCGGACCGCAAGAAGGACGTGATCATCACCGGCGGTGAGAACGTCTCCTCCATCGAGGTCGAGGACGTCCTCAACTCACACGAGGCGGTTCGTGAGGTCGCGGTGATCGGCATACCGGACGAGAAGTGGGGTGAGCTGGTCACCGCGATCGTCGTGACCGATGGGCGTCCTCTCAGCGAGAGCGAACTGATCGGTCACTGCAGGGCGAGCCTGGCCGGTTACAAGTGTCCGAAGAAGATCGAGTTCGTCGACTCGTTGCCTCGCACCGCGACCGGCAAGCTGCAGAAGTTCAAGCTGCGCGAGCCGTACTGGCAAGGCCTGGACCGCCAGGTGAATTGAGCCCTCTCGTCGCGATCGAGCATCGTTTCAGCCGCCGCTGAGGTTTGCTGATCGGATGGCTCGCTCAGTACGCGGCGAGGCCGAGCTTGATCGCAAGGCACACCCCGGCGACGGAGATGATCACCCGTAGCGGACCGGCCGGCGCCTTTCGAACCACGATCGGACCAACCCGTCCACCGACGAAAAGCCCCGCGGCCAGCGGGATGGCCGCGCTCCAGTGGACGTGACCGAAGACCGTGAACGCGATAGCCGCCACCGCGTTGGCCATTGCGAGGATCGCGTTCTTCAGCGCGGTGGCATGCGCCAGCGATTCATCCGTCCCGATGAGCAAGCACGCCAGCAGCAGGACCCCCGCCGCCGCCCCGAAGTAGCCACCGTAGATGCCGATCCCGAACACGGTGGCCAGCAGCCAGCGCGGGTCGGCGTGGACGATGTCCGGATCGCGAGGCGGCCGCGGGATCAGCACGGCCAAGGATGCCAGCAGGATCAGCGCCGGGACGACTCGCGAGAACGCGTCGGCCGGCGTCAACAGCAGCAGCGCTCCGCCGAGCGCGCCACCGAGGACAGCGACAATGCCCAACCGCAGCAGGCGGGTGCGTTGACCGGTCAACTCCGGGCGGGACGCCGAGACCGACCCGGCGCCGTTGAACACCAGCGACACGGTGTTCGTCACGTTGGCGGCAACGGGGCTCAGCCCGGTGGCGAGCAACGCCGGATAACTCACCAGGGACGCCAGGCCCGCGATGCTGCCGGTCAGGCCCGCGCCGATTCCGGCCAGCACGAGCAGCGATACCGAGATCACATCAGCGGTCGTTCGGCCAGGAACGTTCTTGTATTGCGTTCTTTCGTAGCGCTCGACGTAGCTGGACGATGCGCAGCGAGCCGGGGATTGCCACCAGCAGCAAACCGATGGCGGCCGACAGCAGGATCGTCAGGGCGAGTGAGAACTGCCCGTGCCAGCCCAGAAAATGCAGCGGCACCTGCCGGGAGTTCTGTGCGATGAAGATGATCAGCACGAGCAGGAACAGCGCCGTCCCGATCAGGCCTATCCACACGCCGCTGACCCGACTGCCCCGAACGCGGCCCTGCGGGTCGAGCCCCGGTGCTGGTCGCTCTGCCGCCACCTGGCGTCCGGCATCACCGTTGTCACCCGTTGAAGTCGAGATGACGGGTGGTTCGCTAGGCGGTTGATCGATGGGATCAGTCACCGCGTCCTCCTCGTGGCTCAACCAGCGGTCAGCTCCTCAGAAGGTGGCCGTGCCATCCAGAACGCTACCTGGCGAGCTCAGAGCACTTCC
>JAVEES010000406.1 GCA_030840285.1 Pseudonocardiales bacterium | reverse complement strand
CAGCGTGTCGACGCCTATTTCCGCGAAAGCAAGAGCTTTATTTCGCAGGAACCGGCGTGCTGGACAGCAACTTGTCCAGGGCGGCTTGATCGGCTGGTGACTGCGGTGCCACGAACACCTGCAGCTGCACGCTCATCTGGATGGAGTTGCCATTCGCACGCGCGGTGGTGTCCGCACTGAGCTGAGTCGAGACGATCAGGGCCGCACGCTTGCCGGTGCCCTGCAACGCCGCCAGGAACTTCAGCTCGTTGGCCGGAGCTCCCTTGGCCGTCAGTGTCACGGGAATCGCGTACAGCTGGCCGGCTGCCGAGGTCGACTTGCCCGCGGCCGGAGCCGCTGCACCGGTCTTGGCGGTCGGCAGGATCGGCGTGGACGCGCTGACGCTCACCACCGTGACACCGTTCTGCACCCCCGCGGCAACCAGCTGGCGGGTGAAGGCAGCCAGCCCCGCGTCGACCGGCAATGCCTTTCGCGCGTCCGCCAGGCTTGCCTGGATGGTGGCCATCTTCTGGTTGTCATCCTGCAGTTTGCGGATCTTGGCTTGCAGCGTGATGTTCTGGGTCTGCGCGTCAGCCGTCTGGGACTTCAGCGACGACGCGCTCGACAGCTCAGGGCTCACCGCGAAGAACCAAGCCAGCGCCACCAACAGCAGGGCGGCCACCGCCCCACCCATGATCCATAGCCGATCGGCGTTGGAGCGGGTCATCAGTTACCTCCGGTGGACTTGGCGTCGAAGCGGTGCGAGAGCAACTGGTCGGTCAGCGTGACCTGGACGTTGAAACCCGCGCCCTTGTCAGTCGTCGCATTGGTGGTGGGGAACGGCTCGACGACACCGGTGATGCCCGAAAGCCCGTCGACGAAAGTGGATACGTCGGTCAGGTGCGGCAGCTGGCCCGTCACCGTGATCGTTCCGATGTGCAGATGCCCCGAGGTGTCAAGGCTTGTCGCGCCGCTCTGGCTGGCGGCCGCGCCCTGGCTCGGTACGGCAAGCGTGACGGTCACCTGGGAGATCATCCCGCCGGCGGGAACCTTGGCGAGCACCTGGCCGAGCACTCCCGAGACGTCGACGTCGCCGGCGAGCAGCGTGCTCAGCTGGGACTGGACCTTGTCCACGCTGCCCTGAAGCTGCGTGACGCCGGAGTACTTGTGCTGCTGGACGAGGAGCTGCGAGGTTCGGCTCTGCTCCGCGGCCAACCCCTGCTCGGCGCTCCGGCTCTGCAGGAAGGCGTAGGCGTAACCCGCTGCCGCGAGGATCAGCAGGAAGCACAGCAGGGCGAGGACGATCTTGCGAATCGTCCGGACCCGGCGTGCCTGCAGTACCTCCGGTGGCAACAGGTTGGCCACGATGCCCCAGCCGGGCATGGTGTTCCAGAGTTCGCGGGGTTGTGTTGCGGTGGTCATGCCGCTGCTCCCATCGCCAGTCCGACGGACACCGCGGTGGCCGAGAGTTCTGAGTCCTTCTGGTTGGCTTCTTTGGACGCGTGCCGATTGCGAATGTGCTGCATCGGCATGACCGAGTTGGTGGCGATCTGCAAGGTGTTGGCGAGCTCGTCGGCCAGCCCCAGCAGCGCCGCTCCGCCACCCGTCAGTGACACCCGCTCCAGCTGGGCACCGCCGTTCGAGCTGCCGAAGTAGTGCACCGAGCTGCGAATCTCTGCCATCAACGGCCGGATGCCCTCACGCAGCGCGTTCACGACCTCGCGATGCGTGCCGACCAGCCCGTACTCGCGCTTTGCCAGCTCGGCCTCGGCGCGTGACATCCCCATCCGCTCGGCGATCCGGTCGGTGAGCTCGTCGCCGCCCCGCGTCACGGTACGCACCACCTTCGGTACGCCCTGGTTGTGAATCACGATGTTGGTGATGTGGGCGCCGATGTCGACAACCGCCTCGACCGCGAGCTGCTCGTCGGCGATCGAGCGAAGTGCGGCGAAGGAAGACAGGTCGACCCGTGCCACCTGCAGTCCCGCCTTCTCGACGGCCTGCACCGCGGCCAGCACCGGCTGACGCGGGGTCGCGACCAGCAGGCCCGGGATCGTGTCGGTAGCGGGGTCGACATCACCCAGCGCGCTCCAGTCGATCAGCGCCTGATCCATCGGCATCGGAACGACTTCACGAGCCTGGTAGGGCAGTGCCTTGGCCAGCTGTTCCGGCGTCAGGTTCGGCATCGCCAGGTCCCGGACGACGATCTGCTGATTGGTGATTCCCAGGATCACGTTGCGGCACTCGAAACGGTGCTCGGCCCAGAGCTGCTTCAGTGCGGTGGTGACGGCGGCCTGATCGCAGACCACGCCGTTGATGACCGCGCCCGCGGGGAGGTCGACGTGCCCGAGCCCATGCACGCTGACCGAGGGACGGCCCGAGTTGGTGCCGTGCGCCAGGATCGCGGCACGCACCGACGTCGCTCCGATGTCGAGCCCGATCGCGTGCCCGTCCGGATTCACGATGCCGATTTTGGGGTTGCCGATCTGCCGATGTTTCATGACTTCTCCAGGAGCGCCGCGGCGCGATAGGGATGGGGCGGTACGGTCAGATGCCGGTCAGCCGGCGGTAACTGTCGATCACCGGCGCGGCGATGAACAGTGCGATGAATGCGCCCGCGATCATGAACGGGCCGAACGGCAACGCCGTCTTGCGCGAGCCACGGCCGCTGAGGATCACGACCGCGCCGGCTATCCCGCCCAGCAGGAAGGCACTGAAAGCCCCGACCAGCATTGTCGAGTAGCTGAGGTAGCCCAGCACTCCACCGATCAGGCCGGCGAGTTTGACGTCCCCGAAGCCCATTCCGGCCGGGTAGCTGAACGCCAGGACGAAGTAGAGCGCGTACAGCACGGCGCCCGCGATCGCTGCCCGCAATAGAGCCGACCAGTCGCCTTGCGCCAGCGCCGCCGCGCTCAGCAGCAGTGCCAGCACCGGGTAGGACGGCAGCACGATCGCGTTCGGCAGCCGATGGCAGTCCAGATCGATCAGCGCCAGCGCGATCCCGATCGCGGTGAAGTACAGGAACGCGGGCAGCGTTGCCAGCTGATGCAGGGCGGCCAGCCGCAGCGTTACCCCGACGAACGCGACGCCGGTCCCCAGTTCCACCAGCGGGTAGCGCGGACTGATCGGTACCGCGCAGTCGGCGCACCGGCCGCGCAGCAACAGCCAGCCGAGGACCGGGACGTTGTGCCGGTTGCGGATCGGATGATCGCAGTGCGGGCAGTGCGAGGACGGATGCAGCAGCGACTCGCCGACCGGAACCCGGTAGATGACCACGTTGAGGAACGAGCCGATCGCCAGACCCAGCAGGGCAACGGCGGCGATCAGGATCGGCATGCGTGGAATCTCTCGGGTCGGGCGCCGCGGCGGGGTTCGGTGTCAGCGTAAGCGTTTTGAGTGTCAGCATGTCAGGATCCCGTCGAGATGCTGATGACATTCCAGGTATTGCTGGTGAGTCGCCCGGACGGGGTGGGGATGTAGGGCACCCGCAAGCCACCGTTGTCGGTGTTGCCGGCGCGCATGTTGTCGTAGTTGTAGGTGACGGCGATGCCGGGCATCTTCGTCGTGGAACCCTGGTACGGGCGGCCCTGGTACGGCAGGCTGGTAGCCCCACGGTGGTACTGGTAGAGGCCGCCGTAGATGTTGATTCCGTAGCCGATCGAGCCGCGGTAGAAGTTGTCGGCCATGAACGATCCGCGCAGGGTGAAGATCGTCGCGTAGATGGTGCCGGTTCCGCCGTGGGTGATGGACGGTGCGTTGTTCGGCACGTACATGTTGCTGGGGTAGTTGCTGTTTACCGGCCAGCTCAGGTTGTCGGTGTACACGCCG
>JAVEES010000448.1 GCA_030840285.1 Pseudonocardiales bacterium | reverse complement strand
CTGCTGCTGCTGGGTACCCCCGGCGACTCACCCGACACCTGGCTGCGCGCGGGGCAGGCCCTCGAACGAGTGCTGCTCGAGGTAACACGGCAGGGCTACGTTGCGAGTCCGCTCACCCAAGTAACCGAGATACCGCGGACCCGGTTGATGTTGCGCCAGGAGCTGGGGATCAGCTCGATGCCGCAGCTGTTGTTACGGGTGGGTCGCGCGCCAGTTGCGCCGGGCACCCGGCGGCGGCGGTTGGTGGATGTCATCCGGGACACGGATTGACGCATGGCGCAGGTTGTTCGGCCAAGTCGCGACTAGTGTCAGATGGCATGGCGGTCCTGCAGCCGGGTGGCGCCGGAGACGATGCTCCGTCAATCGTGCCTCCGCAGCCGAACGAGCCGTTGCTGGAGCTCGATCAGTTGCTCAGGCAACTGGTGGACCGTGCCGAGGATGTAATGGCCGCGCAGGATCGCATGCGCGGCCTGCTGCGTGCCACCCAGACGATCGTCAGCGATCTCGCCCTGCCCGTCGTGCTGCGAAGCATCGTCGAAGCGGCGTGTGAACTGATCGGGGCGCGATACGGTGCGCTCGGCGTGATCGGCCCCGATCGGGGGCTGGAACAGTTCATCCACGTTGGCATCGATGATGAGTCGCTCGCCCGAATCGGTCATCTGCCCGAGGGCAAAGGCCTGCTCGGGGCGCTGATCGATGACCCGAGGCCGATCCGCTTGCGCAACATCGCCGACGATCCTCGCTCAGTAGGTTTTCCCGCTGAGCACCCGCCGATGCACAGCTTCCTTGGCGTTCCGATTCGGGTGC
Source organism: Pseudonocardiales bacterium (assembly GCA_030840285.1). Lineage (GTDB taxonomy): Bacteria > Actinomycetota > Actinomycetes > Mycobacteriales > Jatrophihabitantaceae > Jatrophihabitans_A. The sequence goes on along the minus strand of JAVEES010000448.1, from coordinate 3,085 downwards.
GCGACGATATCTTCGGCAACCTTTACCTTTCTGAGCGCCGGGGTGGCGACTTCAGCGCCGAGGATGTGGAGATCGCGTCCGCACTGGCCGCGACAGCCGGTATCGCCATCGAGAACGCCCGATTGTTCGAGGAGTCTCGTCGGCGCCAGAGATGGTTGGAGGCATCCACCGAGATCACCCAGCTACTGCTGTCCGTCGAAGGAGAAGAACCGCTGAACGTGATCGCCAGGACGGTGTGCGACATCGCAGACGCGGATGTGGTGACGGTTGTGCTACCGACCGAGGACGATCAGCGCCTGATGGTCGAGGTTGCCGCCGGCGACGGTGCAGACCGCCTCACCGGACTCACCTACCCACTGGAAGACAGCGTGGCGGGCCTGGCGATCACGAGCGGACGACCCGTTCTGATCGGCAATGTCGATGAGCAGCACGACTACCAGATGCATTTGTCCAAGGCGGTCCCGGTCGGGCCCGTAATGGTCCTTCCGCTGGTGGCATCCCAGCGGGTCCGAGGCGCCTTGGTGGTCGGCAGGCTGCATGGACGACGCCAGTTCACCGAGGCAGATCTGGATATCGCCACGATCTTCGCCAACCACGCCGCGGTCGCCTTGGAACTGAGCGATGCGCGAACCGATGAGCAACGGATGGCGTTGCTCGAGGACCGCGACCGAATCGCGCGGGATTTGCACGATCACGTCATCCAAAGGCTGTTCGCCGCCGGGCTGACCGTGCAGAGCGTGGCCTCAGCGCTGGGCAGCTCTGGCCCCTCGAAGCGGCTGCCCGGGGTTGTGGACGATATCGACGCCACGATCCGGCAGATTCGTACCTCGATCTTCCAGCTGCGTGGGCCCTTGGGTCCCGAAACCGGCACGGCGCGCAAGCAACTACTTGCGATCGCCGCTGAATCGACCGGCTCAATCGGATTCGAGCCACAGATCCGCTTTTCTGGCCCAGTCGACTCCGTAGTTGATGATGACGTCCTGGAGGACCTGGTTGCCGTGTTGCGCGAAGCGCTGGCGAACGTCGCACGGCACGCCGAAGCAAGTCACTCCGAGGTCAGCGTCACCGTGAACGCAGGCGAAATCACACTAGAAGTCAGCGACGATGGCCGCGGTGTCGACTCCGAACGGCGCAGCGGGCTGGCTAATTTGCAAGCCCGGGCCGAAACCCATGGTGGAACGCTTCTGCTGATTGCCCCACGCGATGAAGGGACACGCTTGATATGGACGATTCCGATCGCGAATCCGGTGTAGATTCCACCGACGAAATAAGGGTCTTCCTGCTCGACGACCACGAGGTAGTCCGGCGCGGGATTGCTGACCTGCTCGAGATCGAGACCGGCATCAGGGTGGTCGGCGAAGCCGGCTCCGCAGCTGAGGCATTGCGCCGTATCCCAGCCGCGCGTCCCGATGTGGCGATCCTGGACGCGCGTTTGCCCGACGGCAGCGGTATCGACGTGTGTCGCGATATCCGCTCTGAAATGCCCGAGGTCAACTGCCTGATACTCACGTCATATGACGATGACGACGCAATCTTCGCCGCGGTGATGGCTGGGGCGGCCGGCTACCTGTTGAAGGAGATCAGAGGGACTTCGCTCGTCGACGCGGTGCGCCAGGTCGCGGCCGGAAAGTCATTGCTGGACCCGTCGGTCACCGGGCGCCTCCTGAGCCGATTGCGCGACGGCGCGCCGCAGGACACCCGGCTAGCCTCACTGACCGATCGAGAACGCGAAATCCTCGGACTGATCGCGGACGGCTTGACGAACCGCCAGATCGGTGAGCGGCTGTTCCTGGCCGAGAAGACGGTTAAGAACTATGTATCCGGCTTGCTGGCCAAGCTGGGAATGCAACGTCGTACCCAGGCTGCGGTGTTCGGGGCAGAGACCCGCCGGACGTAGTACCGCCTGACCCAATCCCGTCGCAATCGGGACGTCCGACCCTGTTCTCGGCCTACCAATGCGCGCACTCTGGGAGCAAGAGATCGCGAGATGGGAGCCGACGTGTACCGAGACCGAATAGTCGTTGGCGTCGACGGATCATCAGGCGCCCGTTCGGCCCTGATGTGGGCTGTCGACGAATGCCAGATCCGCGGACGCACCCTGCTCATCGTGCACGCTCCGGACTTGGCCGACGCGCCGTTTGTCGCATCATCTGGTGAACCGACGATCCGGGCGTTGGACGATGCCGGTTTGCGGTTGCTCGACGCTCATTCAGTTGCGGCCTCAACCCGGCAGCCGGGCGTACCGGTTACGTCGTTACTCAGCCACTCCGGTCCCGCCGATGCACTTGTCGACTTGAGCCTCGATGCCGACATGCTGGTTGTCGGCGCCCGAGGCCACAACGGGTTCACCTCCACCGTCCTCGGATCAGTGAGCACCCGCACCGCGGCGCACGCACATTGCCCCGTCGTGGTAGTTCCGCAGTCGACCGCTTTACGCATCGCCGGATCATCACTACCTATCGTGGTTGGTGCGTCGAATACGCCGGCGGGACGTCTTGCCTTCGAGTTCGCACTGGCCGAGGGGCAGCGGCGCAGCTCAGTTGTGATCGCGCTGATGTCGACCACCCAGGACACCGATAGACCAGCCGATTCCGGCGCCGTTCTGCCGACTGACTTGCAGCGGATCCGTGGGCTGTACCCAGAGGTGCAGTTGGTGACAAGCGTCGTCGACGCGGATCCGTCCGAGGCGCTGTTGATTGCCGCCAGAACCGCGCAATTGGTCGTCTTGGGCTGTCATCACAGCGACGACCGCTGGAGTACCCGCCTCGGGCCGGTGGCCGCCACCGTTCTTCACCAATCGCCATGCCCGGTCGTGGTAGTCGGCGCCCGTCGTCAGACACCGACATCGCCGATGCGCACCCATCTTGTGGTGACCTGATATCGCGGGACAATCCAGCCTGTGGCCATCTTCCGGCGGATTCGGCTAGCACTGCTGGCGCTGTCCCTGGTGCTCGCCTCGGGCACGGTGGGATACGTGCTGCCCGGTTTTGGCCTCCTGGACGCCGTCTACCAAAACGGTCACCACAGTCACGACCGTAGGCCTCCGCCAGGTGAAGCCCGTGCGGTCGCTCTGGCCTTTTTCACG
>JAVEES010000366.1 GCA_030840285.1 Pseudonocardiales bacterium | reverse complement strand
CTGCTCCCGGATCGCCTCATACCGATCGACGAGTTCGGCGCCCGAGCTAACACCGGCACCGGCCAGCAGGCGCGCAGTGACGACGAGCGGATCCCTGTCATAGTCCGCGCGGATCTCGGCCGGCTTGCGGTATGACACCTCGGCATCCGAGCCTGCGTGGCCCATGAACCGGACGGTCTTTAGGTGCAGGAAGGCGGGTTTGCGCTCCGAACGGACGTACTGGACGGCCTGCACGGCAGCGTCGTAGACGTCGGCGAGATCGCAGCCGTCCACAGCGAGGTATCTCAAGCCCGGCCGGGCGGCGAAGCGCTGGTTGATCCAGCCGCTCGGCGTGCGGGTGCTGATGCCGTAGCCGTTGTCCTCGCACACCATCAGCAGTGGCATACCGAGGCCCTGGTACACCGTGTTCGAGGAGGTGTTGAACGCTCCCACCAGCGTCGAGTGATTGACCGACGCGTCGCCGAAACTGGCTACCACCACGGCATCTCCCGGCCAAGGCGTTTGACGCGGCAGCCGCTTGGCGCGTTCTATCGAAAAGGCCAGGCCGACCGCCCGGGGCAGATGAGAGGCAATCGTCGAGGTCTGCGGGATGACAGCGAGATCGGCATGGCCGAACACCTTGTGCCGTCCTCCCGCGATCGGCTCGGCGGACGCGGCGGCAACGCCCAGCAGGATGTCGCGCAGCGGGTCCTGACCTGGCACCTGCTGCGCCCGCGCGCAATAGAAACCGCCGGAGCGATAGTGCAACAGGGCGGGATCGGTGGGCCGCAACGCCGCGGCGACGGCAGCGTTGGCCTCATGACCGGACGAGGCGATCGTGTAGAAGCCGCGGCGCTGCTCCTGCATGTACTTGGCCGCCAGATCGGCGTGCCTGGATTCGCATTGCGCGGTGAACAGCCGGTCGGCCATTGCCACGCTCAACGCACTTCCGGCACGAACCGGCTGCTCCGGTAACCGCCTTCGCTCAGCTGGCAGCAGCTCCGAGACCACCTCGATGAAATGAGCGTCCAGCGGGTGACGGTCGGCAGGCATTGGCCCATTTAACCCTCACCCGCCGGACTACGCGGCGACTTGGATCAGCCGATTACCCCTCGATCTCATTGCCGGCACCGGCCCACAGGGTGTGGTAGGCGCCCGGCTTGTCGACCCGCTGGTAGGTGTGCGCGCCGAAGTTGTCGCGCAGACCCTGGATGAGCGCAGCGGGCAGGCGCGGGCGACGCAAGCCGTCGAAGTAGGCCAGCGAGGAGGAGAAGGCCGGCGTCGGAATGCCGGCCTGGGCAGCCGCCACCACGATCCGGCGCCAGCTGTCCACGCCATCGGACACCGCCTCGGCGAAATACGGGGCGACCAGCAGGCTGGGCAGATCTGGCTGCGCGTCGTAGGCCTCACGAATCCGGTCGAGGAAGCGTGCCCGGATGATGCAGCCGCCGCGCCAGATGGTGGCCATCGCGCCACGGTCGACGTTCCAGCCGAATTCCTCACTACCAGCGGCGATGTGGTCGAAGCCCTGGGCATAGGCCACCACCTTGGAGGCATACAGCGCCTTGCGGACATCGTCGATGAACTGGTCGCGATCGGTGGCGAAACCCTCGGCCGCCGGCATCGAGAATGTCTTGACGGCGGCCAACCGCTGCTCGGCGTGCCCGGAGAGCGAGCGGGCGAACGTCGCCTCCGCGATCCCCGTGATCGGCACTCCGAGGTCGAGGGCACTCTGCACCGTCCAGCGTCCGGTGCCCTTCTGCTCTGCCTGGTCGAGCACCACGTCGATGAACGGCTGGCCCGTCTCGGCATCCTGGTGCGCCAGGACGTCGGCGGTAATCTCGATGAGGAACGACTCGAGGTCCCCGGAATTCCACTCCCGGAAGATGTCCGCGATCTCCGAGGGCGTCGCACCCAGGCCGCTGCGCAGCAGGTCGTAGGCCTCGCCGATGAGTTGCATGTCGGCGTACTCGATGCCGTTGTGCACCATCTTGACGAAGTGGCCGGCGCCGTCCGGGCCGACATGGACGCAGCAGGGCGTGCCGTCCACCTCGGCGGCGATCGATTCGAAGATCGGCCCGAGTTTCTGGTAGGACTCCGCCGAACCGCCCGGCATGATCGAGGGGCCGAGGAGCGCGCCCTCCTCGCCACCGGACACCCCGCTGCCGACGAAGTGCAGGCCCTTGAGCCGCAATGACTGTTCGCGGCGCCTGGTGTCGGCGAAGTGGGCGTTGCCGCAGTCGATGATGATGTCGCCCTCTTGCAGCAGCGGCGCCAGCTCGTCAATCACCGCATCGGTGGGATCACCGGCCTTCACCATGATGATCACCGCCCGGGGCCGCTCAAGCGAGGCGACGAAGTCCTCGAGCGACTCGCTGGGAATGAAGGTTCCCTCGTCGCCGTGCTCGCGCACGAGGCTCTCGGTCCGAGCATTGGTCCGGTTGTGCAGCGCAACCCGGTAGCCGTGTCGGGCGAGATTGCGAGCAAGGTTGCGGCCCATCACCGCGAGGCCGGTGACTCCGATTTGAGCCTGTGCCGACTCTGCCATCTGACTGTCTCCTTTGATATTGGACATGCTGGGTCGAGCTGGGGGTGTGGGACGTGAGATTGACTGACGCCGAGCACCAGGTTAGGCCGAAGGCCTAGGTGGGACCGAAGCGCTCGAGGCGAATCCGGGACTGCGGATATCCGAGCATGAGAAGTTGCTGGCTGATCGATTCGGCGAAGCCCGCTGACCCGCAGACATACGCCGTCGCGGCGCCGTCCATCAACGGCGCCAGGTCCTCAGCGGCCAGCCGGCGGCCCAGCACTCCCGGGGTTGCGTTCGGATGCCGGGTCAACGCCACTGTCGCGCCGTAGTCGCGCAGCTCCTGGTAGTAGGGCAGCTCGTGCGGAGTCCGGCCGGATGCCGCGATCCTCAGCCTGTCCGGTGCGCCGGTGTGATCGGCGTGTCTGGCCATCGCGACGATCGGGACGACGCCCGAACCACCACCGATCCCGAGGGCGGGCTTACCGGCGTCCCAGACGAACCAGCCGCCGATCGGGCCGCGAACCTCGAGCTGGTCACCTGGCTGCAGCTCGTCATAGAGGTAGCCCGAGACCTCACCGTCAGCGAGCCGCTCCACGCAGAGCTCGACGAGCTCGTCGTCCGGGGCCGAGGCAATGGAATAGGACCGGCTCGCGCTGTAGCCGTCATCGGCAGTCAGCCGCACCACATAGTGCTGGCCGGGCAGATGATCGACGCGGGCGGGCAGCGAGAGCCGAAGCACGACGATGCTGGGACTGAGCCGAATCACCTCGCGGACGTCGGCCTGCTGCCATCGAGTGTTCTGCACAGCGCCCGAGGTCCCTACCGAACCTCCCCGCGCAGCCGGTGCGTCAGTCACCTTGATACCGCTGCTCTTTCCACGGGTCGCCGCGGTCGTGGTAGCCATTGCGCTCCCAGAACCCCGGTTCGTCATGGTCCAGCAGCGTGAACTTGGTGATCCACTTGGCGCTCTTCCAGAAGTACAGATGTGGAACGAGCAGCCGGATCGGGCCGCCGTGCTCGGCGGTAAGGGGCTTGCCCTCATGCTCCCAGACCAACCACGCCTTGCCGCCGGTCAGGTCGGCCAGCGGCAGGTTGGTGGTGTAACCGGTGGTGGAAGTCGCCAGCACGAATTCTGCTTCAGGAGCCACCTGAACCTGCGCGATCAGCGAATCCACGCTTACCCCGGTGAAGCTGGTTCCCAGCTTGGACCAGGTGGTGACGCAATGGATATCGCCGTCATACCGCGACTCGGGAAGGGCTCTGATGTCCTGGAAACTCCAGGTATGGGTCATGCCGACGAGCCCGTCGATCGTGAAGGTCCAGTTGTCGAGACTGAACCGTGGTGTCACTTCGGCGGTCAGTACCGGCCAATCGGAGCCTACGTCGTACTGGCCCGGTGGGAGGCGCTCATCTCGCTGACGATGAGGTCTGCCGCCAAAACCACGTGATGCGAACGCCATGGTGAGCCTCCCTCGTCAAACCCTACCGAGTGTGGCGGACCGGCTGGCCGGTGCTTGCAGGTAAACGTCCGGCCGGCCGGCCCGGGTTGCGCGCCGGCCGGCCCGAGTTGCGACGCTCAGGCAGCGCTGGCGACGGCGTCGCTGTGCTCCAGCGCGGCGTCGCTGTGCTCCAGAGCCGCGCCGCTGTGCTCCAGCGCGGCGGCGAGGATGTCGCCGACGTCGGCCACCAGCCGGACGTCCAGGGCGGCGAGCACCTCGGCCGGCACGTCGTCCAGGTCGGCCTCGTTGCGGGCCGGCAGGAAGATCGTCTTCAGCCCGAAGCGCTGGGCCGCCAGTAGCTTCTGCTTGACGCCGCCGATCGGCAGCACCCTGCCGTTCAGGGTCACCTCACCGGTCATCCCGACATCCGAGCGCACCGGAGATCCGGTCGCCATCGAAACCAGCGCCGTCACCATCGTCACACCTGCCGACGGGCCGTCCTTGGGCACCGCACCGGCCGGGACATGCACGTGGATCGAGCGATTCAGTGCCTCTGGGTCGATGCCGAGCGGCGCTGCGTGCGAGCGCACATAGGACAGGGCGATCTGCGCCGACTCCTTCATGACGTCACCAAGCTGTCCGGTCAGGGTGAGGCCGGTCGTCCCCTCGGTCGCGTTGGCCTCGATGAAGAGCACGTCTCCTCCTAGGCCCGTGACGGCCAGGCCGGTAGCCACACCCGGCACCGCGGTGCGCTCGGCAACCTCCGTGCTGAACCGTGCCCTGCCCAGGTACTTGCGCAACTGCTCGGGTCCGACCACGGTTTTCGCGGCCGGAGTCTCCGTGGCAGCCGCCAACTCGGTGGCCACCTTGCGCAGGACCTTGGCAAGCAATCGCTCGAGCTGTCGCACCCCGGCCTCGCGGGTCTGCTCGGAGACGATCTTGCGCAGCGCCTCGTCGGTTAGCTCCACGTCCTCGGTGGACAGCGCGGCCCGCTCCAGCTGCCGAGGCAGTAGGTACTGCCTGGCGATCGCGACCTTGTCATCTTCGGTGTAGCCGTCGATGCTGACGAGTTCCATGCGATCCAGCAGCGCGGACGGGATCGTGTCGATCACGTTGGCGGTAGCGAGAAAGAGGACATCGGACAGATCCAGGTCCAGGTCCAGGTAGTGATCCCGGAACGTGTGATTCTGCGCAGGGTCCAGCACTTCGAGCAGCGCCGCGGCCGGGTCGCCACGATAGTCGGCGCCCACCTTGTCGATCTCGTCCAGCAGCACGACGGGGTTCATCGAGCCGGCCTCGCCGATCGCCCGCACGATACGTCCGGGCAGGGCACCGACGTAGGTGCGCCGGTGGCCACGGATCTCGGCCTCGTCCCGAACCCCACCGAGGGCGACCCGGACGAACTTGCGGCCGAGCGCACGCGCGACGCTCTCGCCCAGCGAGGTCTTACCGACGCCGGGTGGACCGACGAGCGCCATGACAGCACCGGAGCCCCGACCGCCGACAACCTCAAGGCCACGCTCTGCCCGGCGGCTGCGAACCGCCAGGTATTCCACGATCCGGTCCTTGACGTCGTCCAGTCCGTGGTGATCGGCGTCGAGCACGGCACGCGCGGCCGCCACGTCGGTACGGTCCTCGGTGCGAACCTGCCAGGGCAGCTCCAGAACCGTGTCGAGCCAAGTACGGATCCAGCCGGCCTCGGGACCCTGATCGCTGGCCCGCTCGAGCCGTCCGACCTCGCGCAGCGCAGCGCTTCGGACGTTGTCAGGCAGCTCCGCAGCCTCCACCCGACCGCGGTAGTCCTGCGCACCGTCGGGCTCGTCCTCACCCAGTTCCTTGCGGATCGCCGCTAGTTGCTGGCGCAGCAGGAACTCCCGCTGATTGGCCTCCATGCCTTGACGCACGTCGTCGCTGATCTTCTCCGAGACCTCGAGTTCGGCGATGTGGTCGCGGGTCCAGGTGATGAGTTGCTCGAGCCGCTCGGCAACGTCGGGCGTCTCCAGCAGTTGCCGCTTCTGCGCCGCGGTCAGGTAAGAGGCGTAGCCGGCCATGTCGGCCAGCGCCGCGGGATCGGTCACTCGTTGGACGGTGTCGATCACCTGCCAGGCATCGCGCTTCTGCAGGCTGGCGATCACCAGGGCCTTGTACTCGGTGGCCAGCTCCTTGTCGTGCTCGGTCGACGGGCGGTCAGCAACCAGCTCGGTCTCAACCCAGAGCGCTGCCCCGGGGCCCGTCACACCAGTTCCGATGCGCGCTCGCTGGCCGGCCCGCAGCACGGCCGCTGGGGCACCACCGGCGAGGCGTCCGACCTGCTCGATGCTTGCCACCACGCCGTAAGCGGCGTAGCGGTCCTCCAGACGGGGCGCCAGCAACAGCGTTCCGTCACTGCTGGTCCGCGCCGCGTCGACGGCAGCTTGAGCCGCCTCATCCAATTCGATCGGCACCACCATGCCGGGCAGGACCACCAGATCGGTCACCGCGAGCACGGGCAGGCGCGTTATGTCGGCCATCGGCCATCTCCTCACATTGAGTCTTATCCACTCAAGTCTGTCGTGAGGTCAGATGTTCCCGGGGCTGCCAGCCGTTCGCCGTGGGAGAACGGCGGGGATTCAGCACGGCAACCGTCCCCGGGCGTCAGCTCGACTCGGCCGCCAGTTGGGCCGTACGGATGACGGCGAACGTCCAGGGCACCGCAAACGTGAGGACGAGGGTGGCGGCGATGAGCAGGGGGTTCGGCCGCAGCAGCCCGATCGGGACGGGTAGAAAGCAGGCAAGCAGGCAGAGGATGGACAGCGGCCGGTAGAGAGCTCGATTGGTGTCCCAGCCCGGTAGGCAGGTGATCTGGGCCGCTATGGCCGCGAGCAGGATGATCGCTGCGCCGGCCAGGATCCACGCTACGGGCGCGCTGGTCCGGCCGGTTGCCGCGTGCTCAACCAGCGGGACCATGACGGCGCCCATCGCGGCGATTGCAGCGGTGACGGGCAGGTGCGCGAGCATCCAACCGAGCACGGCGGGCCGGGCCTCGCGCGGTGCTCGGTGCCCGGCGAAGTCGAAGTAGGTCCACCAGGAGCCGAAGCCGACGAGGACAGTCGTGAGTCCGACAGCGAGGGCGATGGGGCGCGTTGGCTCAGCCGCCAGGCCTGTCACGACACCCGTGACCGTTTCGCCGAGGACGATGATGACGAAGGCGCCGAATCGTTCCGTCAAGGCGTCGGTGACCCTAAGGCTGGCCGATACGTTCGGCGGTGCGACGGCGAACAGGGCTATGACTGCGAGCAGGTACAGCGCTGCCAGGATCGCCCAGGTGACTAGCCGGTCATCGGCCGGTAGGGCCACCGAGCCGGCCAGGGCAGTCGCGAGGATCAGCGTGGCCCAGACGTAGCGCCGGGATGTCCTGATGAAATCGGCAGTATCGGCTCGGCCCGCTCGGTACCAGAGCAGCGCCAGGAATCCGAACAGCAGGGCTGAATCGATCGCGAAAGCTTGGCTGTGGGCACCACCCGCCGCTGGGATGAACGCGCCGAGTGGGACGAGCAGGAGGATCTGGCCGAGGAAGGTGTTGCGTGCGCGGACGTCTTCTCGGCCATGCAGCTCGTGGTGCAGCGTGCCGTTGAACCATGCGATCCACACGATGGCAAAGACCACCGCGAACTGGCCGAGCCCAGCCGCCGTCAGGTCGTGAGCCAGGTGGTGGGCCGCCTGCGCGACAAGGACGACCACCACCAGGTCATAGAACAGTTCCAGGGGACCGACTGATCGATCGCGCAGCACGTCGCCGTGGGCGCGGGGCGCCTGCCAGAGTTCGGCTCGCAGCCGACGGAGGACCGGACGATTCACGCTCGAGCGCCGGTCAGCGTGGGAGGTTCAGCAGATCCGCGGAGAGGTCCCACAACCGCGTGGCGTTGTCCTGGTCCAGCGCGTAGGACGCGACGCCTGCGGTCCGCTCACCGCGCTCGGGAACCACAGCCGCCTCGGCACAGTCCTCGAAGTAGCGGCCGGTGATTCCCTCGACCACAGGTGAGCCGGCCATCAGGGCCGAGGTCGCTGCGCCCTGCGGGATCCTCTTCGGGACGGGCAGGGCGATCCCCCCGTCGCCCGAGGCAATTGCCGCGAGCACGTCCGGCGGTATGTGCCGAGCGAGGGCAGTGTCCCCGACATTGCCTGGCATCAGCGCGTTGGCCGTGATGCCGTCCTGCGCCCACCGTTGCGCGGCGCCGACGGCGAAGAGGATGTTGGCGCACTTGGACTGCCCGTAGGAGGTCCACGGGTCGTAGGGACGGAAGCGGTAGTGCAGATCGTCGAAGACGACTGGCGAGAACAGATGGCCGATCGAGGCGACCGAGACGACGCGCGCGCCGCCGGCCGCGGCCAGGGCGCCGTGCAGTTGCCGAGCCAGGGCGAAGTGGCCAAGGTGGTTCGTCGCGAATTGCGCCTCCCAGCCTTCAGAGGACCGGGTCAGCGTCGGCATCGCCATCACGCCTGCGTTGTTGACCAGGATGTGAAGCGGGCCCGACCAGGATGAGGCGAATTCACGCACCGAGCCGAGGTCGGCCAGGTCCAGTGGCGCCACCCGCAGCGCTCCGGCGCCCGCGTCGAGACCGGCCTGAAGCTCATCGGCGAGGCGAGCGCCAG
>JAVEES010000445.1 GCA_030840285.1 Pseudonocardiales bacterium | reverse complement strand
CTGGTTCGCGGCGGACGTATCCGACGCTTTCGAGCGAAGCTACGGTCTTGGCGGCTGCCTGCTTGCTGACGCCCAACCGGCGCCCGAGCTCGGACGCGGTGCTGCCGTCGGGTCCGATCGCCTGAAGAGCAAACCCGTGAAGAGGGCGGGCTTCACCGTGGCCGCCGTCGGCCAGCGCACGATGAAGCTCATCGATCACGGACCTGAATGCGCCGATTAGCAGGAGCGGAAGTTCGAAGCCTGCGCGCTCATGTGAATCCATTCGCTGATGCTGGCACAGAAAAGACAACCTGGTGTACTGTCTAGACAACCACCTTGTCTATTAACAGGAGTTTACAAAGTGACGCATGTGATTCGCGCGACCGAGCGGCGTCGCTCGGAAACTCCAGCCGGGGTGATGACGACCCATGCATCGCCGACGCTCGGCGCGACCGCGGGCCTGTCGGTGTGGGAGGTTGCGATGACGGAGGGAACCTCAGGCCCGCTTCACGTGTTCGATTCCGAGCAAATCTGGACGGTGCTCGAAGGTGAGGTGTCGGTGATCATCGCGGGTCGAACCGAGGTTCTCGGTCACGGAGACACCGTGGTGATTCCCGAGGAACTCGAACGCCAGATCACCGCCCGGACCGGCGTTCGCCTACTTGTCTGCGGTCACGGGGACGCCATCGCTCGCGTGCCCGGGGAGCCCGAGCCGCGCGGAACACCGGCTTGGATCCTCTGACCACGATCTTCGTCCTAGGGTCGCGGCTACGCGCTCAATCATTGGGAGACACGCCCTAGCAGCAAGCCATGGCTGAGCGGCTCGGCGGATGAGCCGTCAGCCGAGCAACAACCGCTGGAGGGCTGTCCGGGCCGCGGCATCCTCGGCGGCAAGCGCGCGGATCGCCTCGGCGAGCGAGCGGACCCACTCGGCAACCGTCACGGGCCTGCGCGTCAGCACTACGCCACGCACCGCGTGCGCGACGACCGGTTCGGGGTGCCCGCGCTGGCCCTGAGCCATCGTCAGAACCGTGTCCCCCAGGGTGACGCTCAGCCTGACCGGATTACCCGGACGTCCGCGCAGGCGATCCGATACCGACCTGTCGTAGTCGACCTCGACGATTCCGGACGGCAGCGCATCGGAGAGGACACCGGTGAGCACGCGAGTCAGGGAAACGACGTCGGCCCGGTCGCCGGACAGCGCTTCGACCAGGTGCCCCAACGGCGGAATGTCACCTTCGGTGGGCACTACGGACATCGGGATCCCATCGGTCAGTCGGTCAGCGGCAGAACCATTGTCGGCGTGGCAATCTCATGATCCTCCCTGATGGGGCGCACCGCGGTACCGATCGCGAAGAACTCGGTCGTGTGGCCACCCCAGCGGTGTGGCAACGACAGCAATTGCACGCCCACGATGCCCTCGGCCGCCAGCTGCTCGGCCTCGGCCTGCATCCTGCTCATGGCCAGCTCGCGGGCGTCATAGAGCGCCTCGGTGAACTGAGGGATCTCGACATTCTGACCGACGTTGCCCAGAGCTTGGAACAACCGCTGGTGCGCGATGTGGTAGACGCAGGAGCCCATCGTCATACCCAGCGGCGCGTACCCCGCTGCGAGCAGCGTCCAGAAATCCTGACCGGACAGGTCCGAGGTGAAGGGCTGTCCCTTGTTGTTGCGCCAGGAAAAGCCGTCCGGCGTCTTGGCATGCGCCTCATCGGCCTTCACGGCGGTGCCCACCGCGATGAACTCGGCGAGATCGTTACCGAACTCCTTGAACTCGATCTCCAGCCGAACACCGACGATGCCGTCCGCGCCCAGCACCGCGGCCTCTGACTCCATGCGGGTCATCGCAAGCTCGCGAGCGTGGTACATCGCCTGCGACAGGGTGTCCAGCTCCATGTTCTTGCTCCACCGGCCGACCTGCAGCCCGACGTGGTAGATGCTCGATCCCAGGACGAGCCCCAGGGGCCGGAAGCCGGCCTCGCGCACCAGCAGGAACTCGTTCACGCTCAGATCTGACGTGAACAGGCTGGTGGGCTTGCCCGGTCGCATCTCGGCCAGGCGGCGCATCGCGTCCTCGGGCACACCCACGGCGCTCGCATCGGTACTCATCGATTCCTGCTTTCTGGTCGTCCTGGGCGTTGTCGGGAGAAGGCGCGAGTCGCAAGGATCGGCAAGGTGGAGCTGGCCGGTGAGCTCGGACGGCGGCCGAAGTGGGCGATCGCGGTGCCGGTGATCAGCGCTTCGGCGACATGGTCGGTATGACCTTCGTTCGGCTCGATCTCCCACACCCGCAAGCTCAACTCCGAAACGACGCTGCCATCAGCTCCCACCGAAGCGGTGTTGCGGGCGAACTTCTCGCGAGCCAAGGCCCGGGTGTGCTGCACGAGCTCGGTGTAGCCGCTGACCTCGACGTTCTGGCTGTTCCACAAGGTGGTCCTGCCAGCCTGGGCCTGGGTGCGGTAGTCGTCATGCCGGATCGCGATCTCCATGGCCACCTCCAGCGACACCGGCGTCCAGCCGCCCATCAGCAGCTTGGCGAAGTCGGTGCCCGGCAGATCCGTGGTGAACGGAACCTTCGGCCGGATACGAGACCGTGCCCGCACCGCGGTTCCCAGCGCCACGAACTCGGTTGCCTGACCACCCAGTTGCTTCCTGCTCAGGGCGACCCCGACGACGCCATCGGCCTTCAGCGCGGATGCCTCCAGCAGCATCCTGCGCAGCGCGGTGGTGTAGCCACCGGTGACGGCCTGAACGTACGGTCCGTAACCGCTGAACCGGTAGTTCGATGACTGGACCTGAGGGCCCGGACCGGCGTAACCGTAGCCATAGCCGTAGCCCACCATGCCGCAGCCGGCATAGCCCGACCAGCCGATCTGCTGCACCTGGCAGCCCATCACCTCGCCGACGGTGTCGAAGCCGACCACCTCGAGACTGGCCGCGGAAGGAACCGACAGCAGCGACGTGCGCAGCGCCGCGGAACCGAACCGCTCGACACGTGCGGCCGCTGCAGGAGGAAGACCCCGCCCATCCCAGTCCGGCACGCAAACCCTCCTCAGCCGTCGAGCTCGGCGACAGCGAGCACCATCATGTCCGGCAATGCTGTGAGAAACCCATAGAGGTCGGTAATGGCAGCTTGCTGGCCGCCGAGCCACTCAGCCGGCATCGCCGGACTAACGGACACCACGGTTGGTGTAGGAATCGCGAACCCGATCGATGAATCCTTCGACGAAGCTCGACAGCTTGTTCAACGGCGCGGATTCGACGGCTACCGACCGTGGCCGGGTTGGCGCAAGCTGCTCGGCACCCAGCACCTCGTTTCCGAGCCTGTTCTGTTCCTCGGCGGTGAGCCGACCGGCCAGCCGCGGGAAGATGTCGGTCTCCTGATCCCGGACATGCCGGGTGAACTGTCCGGCCAGTTCGTGCAGCGCGTCACGAAGCGCGGTGCCGTCCAGCGGCCGTCCCTCCAGAGCCCGCAGTGTCTGCTCGGATTCGCGGTTGGCCTCGAAACCGGCGTCGGAGAGCCGAGTTCCGTCGGGCAGCTCGCTCCGGAGCGCCGGGTACAGGTACTGCTCCTCCGCGACGAAATGACGGACGAGTTCCATGACCAGCCGCTCGTCGAGCGCGGCATCCTCGCCCGGCTCGGCGAGCGCCTGGGCTATCAGTTCCTCCACCGCGCGGTGATCGCTGCTCAGAACCTCGAAGATCGTCTGCGCACCCTGCGTCACTGGCCACCTCCCGATAGCGAGCCACTTCGCTCATCTGCGGACATTAGGCCATTCATCAGCCGTTTGGGCGCTGATCGGCCGCTCATGAGCCGATCAGCGCCGCCCGACGTACGGTGAGATGTGACCCGGACCCGACGGTGGCTGGTGGTCGCAGCCGTGCTGGTGCTCTGTGCTGCCTTGCCGTCGCTGTTCGGCGCGATCCCGGCCAGATCCAGCTCGATCAGTTCGGCAGAGCTGCGCGGCAAGATCGCCGCCTCGGCAGGTGTCGGATACTCGGGATTCGCCGAATCCGTCGGCGGTCTGGCGCTGCCGGTCACCGGACAGTTCGACTCTCTGAGCGGGGTGCTGGGCGACAAGAACCAGCTGCGGGTCTGGTACCGCAGCGGGTCGGACTGGCGCCTGGACCGGATCACGCTGCTCGGCGAGAACGATACCTACCGCAGCGGCGGCGTCACGACGACCTGGAGCTATGAGAACGCGGTGGCCGAGTTCTCGGTCGCCCGTGCGGCGGGGGCAGTCCGGCTGCCACTGATCAGCGATCTGGTGCCTCCCGAGCTGGGACGGCGACTGCTCAGCGAGGCCACCGCG
Source organism: Pseudonocardiales bacterium (assembly GCA_030840285.1). Lineage (GTDB taxonomy): Bacteria > Actinomycetota > Actinomycetes > Mycobacteriales > Jatrophihabitantaceae > Jatrophihabitans_A. The sequence goes on along the minus strand of JAVEES010000445.1, from coordinate 2,332 downwards.
GGCGAGGTCAGCAGGATCGGGGCGAAGCGGATCGCCGGCCACGACGCGCTCGGCTTGCGGATCCGCCCCAGTGACCTGGAGTCGACCATCGACCGTGTCGACCTCTGGGCCGACGCGAGCACCGCGATCCCGCTGCGCGTGGAGGTGTTCGGCCGTGATTCGGCTCAGCCGGCCCTGGGTACCTCGTTCATCGACTTCACCAGCCGGACGCCCGCGCCGTCGATGACGCGCTTCGTCCTGCCTGCTGGTGTGACGAGTCAATTCAGCAGCCCCGTGGACCTGACCGATGTGATCAACCGCTTCGGTGACCAGCAACCGCCCCCGAGGCTGGCCGGGACGGTTCGCAACCTCCAACTGTCGATGGTGGGTGCGGTCGGTGTCTACGGTCGCGGTATCACCGAGTTCGTGGCCTCGCCGATGTTCGGCCGCGATACCGGCAGCTTGCGTACCCAGCTGCGCCAGACCCCCGGGGTGACCACGACCGCACAGGGCCTGCAGATCTTCGTCGGACCGGTCGGCTTGCTGCTGACCGATCGTGATGCCTCCGGCCGCTCGTGGCTGGTTGCCGGCACGGTCACCGGCGTGACTCTGCAGGCAGCGGCACGAGAATTGCTGGCAAGCGGGGGCGGTCGATGATCCGGACAACCGGTCTCACCAAGCGGTACGGATCATTGACGGTCGTCGACTCACTCGATCTGGAAGTACGACCCGGCGACATCTACGGCTTCCTGGGCGCCAACGGGTCAGGCAAGACCACCACGGTGCGGATGCTGCTCGGCCTCGTACTCGCCACCTCGGGCACCATCGAGCTGATGGGCGAGCAGATTCCCAAGAACCTGCGCCGGGTGCTGCCCAGGGTAGGAGCGCTTGTCGAAGGCCCGGCCGCCTACGGCCACCTGTCCGGGCCTGCCAACCTGCTGCTCAACGATGCCAGCGGGCCCGCCGGGCCCCGGAGCAGCCGGGCCGACCGGGTCGAGAATGTCCTTGCGCAGGTGGGCCTCGACGGCATCGGCAAGCGCAAGGTTCAGGCCTACTCGCTCGGCATGCGGCAGCGCCTGGGCATCGCGGCCACACTGCTGCGCGATCCCGAACTGCTCGTCCTGGACGAGCCGACGAACGGCCTGGATCCGCAGGGCATCCACGAGATCCGGCAGTTGCTGCTCAAACTCAACGCCGACGGTGTCACGATCTTTCTGTCCAGTCACCTGCTCGCCGAAGTCGAGCAACTGTGTACCCGGGTCGGCGTCCTGGACCGCGGCAAGCTGGTAGCTCAGGACGATTTGAACGCGCTGCGCAAACCGACCGGCAACATCATCGTCCGCACGCCCTATCCGGACCGGGCGGTCGGCCTGCTCGACGGCCGGGTCATCGCACGAGACGGTGATCGCCTGCTGATCGGCGTTTCCGACAGTGCCGCGATCAACGCCGAGTTGGTGGCCGCCGGCATCGCGGTTGCCGAGATCGGGCCACAACAGCGAACCCTCGAAGAGGCGATCCTGGAGATCACCGGCTCCAGTGCCGACCGGGTCAGCAACCGATGATCGCCATCGAGATCCGCAAACTCTTCCGACGGCCCCGCACCCTCATCTCGCTGCTGCTGCTCGATGCGTTGCCGACCATAGTGGCGGTGCTGCTGGCCACCACTCATGTCGCGCCCCGGCCCGGGCAAGGTCCGGCGTTCCTTTCCCAAGTGCTCACCAACGGCTCGCTGTTCGCAGTGGCCGCGCTGGCCATCGTGCTGCCGCTCTTCCTGCCGATCGCGGTCGCTGTGGTGGCCGGTGACTCGGTGGCCGGCGAGGCCCAGTCGGGCACCCTTCGCTACCTGCTGATCCGGCCGGTCGGCAGAACCCGGTTGCTGGTGGCCAAGCTGGCCGCCGTCTTCGTCTTCGTCGTGGCGGCCGTGGTCCTGGTCGCCGGCACCGGCTTGCTAGTCGGCAGGGCACTTCTCGGCCACCAGCCGCTGTCGGCCGCCGTCATCAGCGTTTCAGGCTCTGCGCTGACGCCGGGTCAGCTGGCCGGCCGGACGCTCCTCGCGATCGGCTACGTCGCCTTCTCGATGCTCGCGGTGGCAGCGATGGCACTGTTCCTGTCCACTCTCAGCGACTCGCCCCTGTCAGCCACGCTGGGTGCGCTGGCCTTTCTGATCGGCTCGTCGCTGCTGCTCACGCTCGACGCGGCATCCGCCCTGCAGCCCTACCTGCCCACGCGATACTGGCTTTCCTTCATCGACCTATTCCGCAATCCGATCCTGTGGCGCAACATCGTGCGCGGGATCGGGTTGCAGGCCGTCTACGTCTTCGTGCTGTTGACGGCGGCGTGGGCCAACTTCATG